>JBKQRG010000473.1:0-10136 GCA_052144015.1 Desulfomonilaceae bacterium | reverse complement strand
TACCCAATTCCCTCGAAGCCCCACCTCTCGAAGAAGGGGAACTCCGCCCTGAAGCGTCCCTCAAACCCATGTTCCACTCCAACTCACTCACCACGGCCACCAAGAAACCACTCGCTCTTCATTGCTGGATTGAGACGGATACGTTTGACATATTGAGAAAACCGTGCGAGTCCCAAGCTTGGCCGGTCCGGAGCCTCTCAATCGTGTGAGAAATGACACTCTGCGTCGTCTGTGATCTCTATACTATCGCACCGCACGTTATAATAAACCCGTTCCTGCTCATCTTGGAGGTCAGAAGTCTCACAATCCCAATCTATTTTCTTTACTGTCAATTTCTTATCCGGCTCTGACAATCTATAAACCTGATTGCCACGGAACAAAGCGTCACCGACAGATCTCATCACCGCGAGCTGCATAAAGGCGCATCGGACGAGAGCCCTAAATGAGCCAAGAGCACACCTGACCCCAACAATTTCAACTTCGAGTGCAAATCCGAGTTTATTGTGGAGTTCCGAAAGGTCCTCAAACCTCTCAAAGAGGCTATATAGCTGCGAGCCGGCGGGATTAGGTCACCGTTGAACGTGCTCACTGGAAAGTTAGAGGAGCTTCTTGGCTCTTGAAAATGACCTGCCCCCCAAAAACTGGTCCAGATTCTGAGTTCGGAGACAGTGAGGCATGAATTTGAGAGTGAAGTTACACCTTTTGGACTGGCCATGGGAATCGTCCAGCCCCAGCCCCCAGGGCCATTTATCATAAGGCCTTGCTCTTCGGCCAGGCCGTGCCAGTGCGCTCCTTTATGGCAGCTAATTTTTTCATGGCGGCAAGATCTCTCCCAGGAGGAAAACGTACTATACCTCTAACTTAACAAGTGATACATAATACAGGGTAGGTCAGGAGTTCTTTTCGTGGTCCAGGGAACCATCCCTTGCCCCCTCACTGGTACCAAGATGCCCGAAATGGCAGAGCGCCGCATGATTCATGTATAAACCAGCGAAAGCAGGTCTGCGGTGACGAAAGGACTAACCATGAACAAACAACACAGCGTCCTTTTTAGTCTCTTGGAGATAATTTTGGTACTGGCGGTAGTGCTGGGGATAATAGTCCTTGTCAGTAATCAGATGGGCCGCAAGACCGTAGAAATACAGGCTGACAAGGAATCGGAAAGTGTTGCAGAAGAGGGCCCCTGGCAAAAGCGGCTTGAAGAGGTCCAAGCAGTCAAGCAAGAACAAAGTGCGCTCCAAGAAAAAGCACTCCGTGATGCTCTCGGCCTCGAAGAGCCATCGCAACCTGATACTGTCAGGCGTATGGATAAAAAAAATATGATTCAACAACTCAATTCACCGCCAGGCCACAAAAGCACCCCGACTTCGCCACCCGGATACGGTGCTAACCCGGACTAGGGCAAAAATCCCGCAAAAGTCCTGCACGCCTTATCGTTGCTATGAGCTCCCTGCGCGGACTGTGCAGAAAGCCAAGAAATGTTGTGACCAGAAAGCCATGTGAACACCGATAGTTGCATTAATTATAATTTATTATTTATGAAAATTACCCGAAACGGGGATGCTAGACCATTACAGTCCTCAGAGAATCACTCAGAATTGATCTCCGTGCGTTTGAGAACGAATCTCGGGTGGAACAGTGAAGCAGATGGACCGGGACAAACTTGTAGATATTTGGAAGCAGTACGGCAAGGCCTACAACGTGTTCGTGCCCGACGAGCAGTTCACGCCCAAAGGTCAAGGTTGGGATCGTCCTTTGCCTGAACCAAGTGACACCGGCACGCTCGACCCTCAGATCATGAAACTCTGGAGAATTTTCGGTTCGACGCGAGGATTTTTAAGGCACCGATATGCCGAGCACGGAATCCTCCAGGGCCCTGCCCTCACTTTCGACTGCCTGGTCCCGAAATACCAAAAGCCACTGAAAGGATCTCAGCAGAAAAAGACAAAAGGCACGAAAAGGAAAAAAACAGACCCGCCCGAGTGGTATTTCAAAGCCATAAGGATGTTAATCACTGATGCAGGAGAGATAGGCTTCACCTGCCGTTCCAAAGAATGTATGCGCACCCGATGTAAGCTGATTCTCCTGAACTTGAAGCGGATTAGTCTGGTTGACCTCTACAGCCTCATACAGATTTTTCATGGATACCGCTCGGCGGCCAAAGGAAAGCAATCCGAACCGGGCAACGATTAGATCACAGATTTCGATTACGAACCCTTCAGGCCTGCGGAGAAAAACGTATTTCGGCTGTGTTTTTGAAAAGCAAGTTCTCTTGTCACATTCAGAAATGCCGATAGCACGGGCGATTCGTCGTCCCGTCGGTACGCCATAGCAAGTTCGGTGATTCGGTCTACCTGCGCCAAATCCCGGTATAGCACACCTGCGAACTGAAGCTTCCGTATTGAGGCAGGAACTAATGTTATACCCATTCCTGCGGATACGAGTCCCAGCACAGTTGGAATCTGAACAGCTTCTTGTACAACATTCGGACTGAATCCAGCCTGATGGCACAGGCTAACAACTTGATCATGAAAGGTCGTGCCTTGCTGCCTCGAGAACATGACAAAGCCTTCCGGTGCCAACATCTGCAACGGGATGCTCGTACGAGAGGCCAAGGCGTGGCCTCCGGGAAGGGCCACTATGAATGGCTCCTGAAGAAGAGTTTCAATAAATAAAGCATCGTCTTTTATAGGAGGGCGCACGACGCCGGCATCAACAGCCTTTCGATGTAAACCGTCAAGTTGCTGGTACGTGGTCAGTTCTCGCAAGAATAATTCCACATGCGGAAATCTAGTTCGAAAAGATCGCAAGGCAGATGGCAAGAAGCTGTAGGTCGCTGACCCAACGAAGCTAACCACCAGCCGACCAATCTCTCCTCGATCGGCTCTTCGCGCCGACCGGACAGCCCTTTCAGATAGTTCAAGCGCTTGGTGCGCCTCTTTCAAGAATGTCTCTCCGGCATGAGTTAGACTGACAGAGCGTTTGGTCCTCTTGAAGAGTTTCACCCCTATCTCGTCCTCAAGCTGTCGAATCTGTTTGCTGAGTGGCGGTTGGGCAATGCCTACGCGATTGGCCGCCCTTCCAAAGTGCAGCTCTTCTGCTACAGCGACAAAATATCGGAGATGTCGAAGCTCCATTGACTGATACCCTTCGGATCTTAATGTAAGATTTATAATATATTGGACATGAAATGATTTCTATTTATATTAGAGTCTGTTGCTAATCCTCACAAGCAAAGTTTGTCTGTGGCAGCAGTTGAGATTGCGGCTGTACCCGGATTGCCCATAGAGCTGTGACCAGGGAGAAGGAATACTTCTCGAATCATTAACGGGCTTCGTCATTCAAAGGAAGGTGCGTTCCATGAGTGGCCCCGAAGACGCGACCGCTAGTTCGTTCTGGAAAGGCAAGCGCTTTTATATTGCGCTACTTCTGTTTTTCAACCTCTTCATTAATTACATTGACCGCGTAAATCTTTCGATTGCGGCGCCCGAGATCGCCAAGGATTTCAAGTGGGACCCGGCGGTGATGGGGCTGGTATTTTCGGCTTTTTTGTGGACTTATGCCATTTGTCTGGTGCCGATCGGCTGGCTGGTCGATAAATTAGGCACGCGAAAGGTGAATGCCGCGTCGGTGGCGATCTGGTCGGCTGCTGCGATGCTGACGGGGGCCGTTACCAATCTGGGCAACATGGTGGCCGCCAGGCTCGCCCTGGGCGCGGGAGAGGCAGCTTCCTGGCCCAACGCGGGCAAGGTCATCAGGGAATGGTTTCCAGTTGACGAACGCGCCCTTGTAACCTCGGTGGCCAATGCGGGATCGTACGCCGGGCCGGCTATCATGTCCCCGATTATCGCCTGGCTTGTGATCCAAACGAGCTGGCGATGGTCTTTCGTGATTTTGGGTTCAACCGGCGTTCTCTGGGTGATCATATGGCTGAAATTGTTCCGTGCGCCGGCGGAATGCTCTTGGCTGCCGCCGGCGGAACGCGATTATATTGTGGCCAGCACCCGCGAACCCGAAGGCATATCTCGCGGTAAAGAAGTCCCGAAAGGCGCTGTGTTGCGTTTGCTCAGCCGCAAAACCATGTGGGGAATATTCCTGACTCAAGGCTGCTGCATTTATACCATCTATCTATTCCTGACCTGGTTGCCTTCCTATTTGGTGAAGGCCCGGGGCATGGAGCTGATGAAAGCAAGCCTGTTCAATGCCATTCCTTATCTGATCGCGGTGGTGTTGGGGATATATTTCGGCCGGCTGAGCGACAGGATTTTAACGCCCCAAGCGCTGAAGCAAGGCAAGCGGCGCACGCTGTTGATTGTCTTCATGCTGCTCTCGACTACGGTTCTGCTGGTTACGGTAACCGAGAATGAATACTTGGCGCTGTTGTTAATTTCCTGGTCGTTATCCTGCCTTTCCACGGCGTCGGTACTCAACAATGCGCTGGCCAACGATCTCGTGGAAAACCCCAACATGGTTGGCTGTACGATGGGCATCCTCATCCTGGGCGGCAATACGTTCGGCATGGCTGCCCCCATTATCACGGGATATATCGTTAAAGCTACCGGCAGTTTTGACAGCGCTTTTTTCGTGGCGGGTGGCTTGCTCATAGTGGGTGCGCTGATCTCCTTTACCATGACCAAGCGTCCTCTGAGTTTTGAGGAAGACGGATTGGCAATGAAATCATCCGCCTGATTCACGGCGTCTTGCCGGCCCGGAGAAACGGCGGGGGAAGAAGCATGGATGGGGGCGCCCCCGGCAAGTTTGCAATGCTCGGGTGGACGGCAGGGCGCGGAAATCCACCAACTCGCCAGATCTATCGATTCGCGGAAAGATGGAGGCTCAATTCTATGGAAACGTCAGCGTCAGGAACATCTACAGACACCAGCCGGTTGACTCCAACATCGGCAGGCAAGAAACAAATCCTAGTCGCGCTATTCGCGTCCGTCGCCGGTTGGTCTCTGGATATTTTCGACTTATTCCTACTGCTCTTTGTCGCTCCTACCATCGGCCCACTTTTTTTTCCGGCGGAGAATCCGGTGCTTTCTCTGGCCGGGGTTTACGCCGGCTTTGCCATTTCGGGAATTGTGCGGCCACTAGGCGGTGTCTTGTTTGGCTCATTGGCCGATAAGCGTGGCCGCAAGAAAGCCCTATTCCTTACCATGGGGGGAGTAGGTCTTATAACTGCCCTGATGGGGGCGCTGCCGACGGTAAGCCAGATAGGGCCCTTGGCTGCTGGATTATTCCTCGCGCTGCGCGCCCTGCAAGGCGTTTTTATCGGGGGCATCAACGCCTCGACCCATACGATCGGGACAGAAACCGTACCGCCTTCCTGGCGGGGCTGGGTGGCTGGCCTGATTCAGGGCTCCGGCGGGGGGATTGCGATCGCACTCGCCTCGGGCGTTTACGGGATTATGTCAAGCCTTTTTCCCGGTCCCCTATTTGCGATCTGGGGCTGGCGCTGCATGTTCTTTACCGGCCTGCTGAGCGCGGTATTCGCTTTGTTCATCTTCTATACCCTCAATGAGTCGCCCTACTTTGTGGCACTGCAGAAGAAGAAAGCGGTTGTGTCCAAGCCTCCTATCAAGGTCCTTTTTGCCTCCGAGTACCGCCGCATTACCTTGTGGAATCTGGCCATTGTCACCGCCGCCGCCAGTATGTACTACCTCACCGCGGGATATTTGCCGACCTTTCTGGACGTAATCAATCACTTGCCCAAGCCCGTTGCCGCCGAAATTCTAAGCTGGACGGGGGTGGTCGGTGCTATCTCTTGTATTATCGTCGGCCAATTGAGCCAGTGGTTCGGCCGCAAGCCGGCCTATCTGGTAATGAGCATTCTGGGAATGGCACTCGCCCTTTTCGGCGTTCCTTTTCTGGCCGGCTCTGTCGATTTAAGAACCATTACGGTGGTCAGCTTGCTATTCGCAGCTTTCGCCAATGCCCAGCCGACCTTGATTTTTCTGAATGAGCGCTATCCCACCGTGATCCGGGCCACGGGTACGTCGGTCTGTTGGAACGTAGGCTTTGCGGTCGGCGGAATGATGCCGATGGTCGTTACGGGCGTGGCTCCGAGCGTAGCCAAGATACCCGTTAGCCTGACTTGGTTTCTGTTAGGGATGAGCGTGCTGCTCTTCATTTCGACAATGTTTGTGAAAGAAACCAAAGGCAATTTCCAGTAACTGGGGGAGCACCGGCTCGCGGAAACTCTCAGGGATTCCGATGACTACACTTTATGCGAAAAGGTGAAGTAGATTAAGAACGCAGAGCTTTGATCGCCAGCCGTGGCTGGATGAATCCGAAGAGAAGTAAGTTAAAGGGAGGAAGAACTTATGCCTGTCATCACAATCGAAGCATCGAGGTTCACCCTCGAGAAAAAACGTGAATTAGCGAAAGTTTTGACGAAGGAGGCCAGTACTATTATGAACATACCGGAGGCGGGATGGACTGTGCTCATAAAGGATAACGACCGGGACAATATAGCGGTCGGTGGAGTGTTGTTGTCCGACCGGGACAAGGCGTCAGCGGAAAAGAAATAACAAGGAGGAATCCGGATGCCCACCATCCAAATCGACATGATAGCGGGGCGAACGATTGAGCAAAAACGGGACATGGTCAAGAAAGTGACTCAGGCCGTCATCGACTCGATTGCTTGCCCGCCGGAAACTGTAAGTATTATCATCCGCGAAAATCCCAAGGAGCATCTTGCTAAGGCTGGCAAACTGCTGTCAGACAAGTAAGAGCCAGCAAGCGACCAAGAGGAAGACTTGAAGCAGCCGTAGCCCCGACTTTAAGGGCTACGGCCTAGTTTTTGGACTGTATGTCGTCAGGTAAAATGGGAATTTTGAGGGGAGAAATTAGAGGAGAGTCTCGGTCACAGGAGGCCTGGGGATAGTTCGGTTGATTTGCTTGCGGCGCATGAGCGTTTCTCGTTTGAGAATGCTGCGACGCTCGAGTATGGCCTCTCGCCGTCCGTAGTATACGTCGCCTATATTAGTGTAATTTTCGCATCCTAACTAAAAAACCTAGCAGTTAAGTCATGCACGTTTTCGCGCGATTAACCGTTATCCAAGGTTTTACGACACTTCTAGTGAAGTGGATGTGTCTCGTAGTCTCTTGTCACGCCCGGCAGTTGGCCGGTAAACGCGTTCATGGGGAACCTCAAGTCTGAAGAGACAGCGGATTCATGACGAGTCCTGGAAGTTGGGGTGCGAAATCAAAAAAGAGAGCCTATGATGAATCTGTCTCGCGAAACAGGTTTTAACCTCAAAATCCTACTGATCTTATCTCTCGGTCATCTGGTGACAGACATTTATCAAGGGGCATTACCGGCCATACTGCCTTTCCTCAAGGCCAAACTGTCTCTTTCTTACACAATGGCTGGGGTGATTATGATGGCATCAAATATCACCTCGTCAGTTATCCAGCCTTTGTTTGGCTATGTGTCAGACAAGAAGGAGAAAGCATTCTTGCTGCCACTCGGCAGTCTTTTCGCAGGGATCGGTTTGTCCCTCCTCTCCGTTCCTGACAGCTATTTGTTTGTACTTTTCCTGGTCATAATCAGCGGCCTGGGAGTAGCCTCATACCACCCTGAAGGTTACAAAACGGCCCGTTTTTTCACCGGCGACAAGATGGCAACGGGAATGTCGGTCTTTTCAGTAGGGGGCAACCTGGGGTTTGCTCTGGGACCAATTATTTCAATTTCCATAATCACATATCTGGGCTTCAGCTTCTTGCCTTTAATGGTGACATTCCCTCTAATATTTATTTCCTTGTTGTTTTACTCATGGAATTCTCTTGCCCGAGAAAAGCCAGTGTCGGTGGCGAAAGCCAAAAGCCCCGAGATTACGCGCAAAGGCGCATACGTTTCTCTTTTTCTCATTATCGGCACTGTAATTATGCGGTCTTGGACCCAAATGGGGCTCATGACCTATATCCCCTTTTATTACATCGATTATCTAAAGGGAGAGCCGCTCCACGCGGGTAAGCTTGTGTCGGTCCTTCTACTCGGGGGCGTAGCTGGCACAATTGTGGGTTCCATAATAGCCGACCGAATCGGTCACAAGCGGTACCTAATCGTTTCGATGGCTTTAGCCACCCTCTTGTTCCCTCTAATCTTCGTGGCAAAGGGCGTCATGTTGTTCGTCACTCTCGGTGTGTTTGGTATGGTGCTGAATTCTACATTTACCGTGACGATTGTAATGGCGCAGCAGCTCCTGCCCAGCAACCTGGGGATCGCGTCTGGACTCATGGTCGGTTTTGCGATCGGCACGGGTGGGCTTGGCGTAACCATACTCGGGGTCATTGCGGACCGGTTCGGCGTACCAAATGCTTTGAAATCAATTATGGTATTGCCGTTGGCAGGACTCCTGTTGAGTCTGCCCATCAAGTATCCGGGGAAGGAACCACAGCAGTTCAGCCGTGCCTCCTAACGTGCCGGACAATCATCAGATATAGGTTCTCTCTGCTGCATTGTACTGGAACTTGCCTTATGTGCTTTTTAACATGGAGATGGATATGTATATGTAATGATATATACATTTCTATAACCTAGTGATTAACAGTCGGTAGAATAAGGCATAGAGTTAATAAAACCAAGATGTTGTCGGCGAAGTCCGTTGCAAAAAAATCATCATAGTCCACAATGATCAATAACCCTCTCCCGCAAAAGTCCCGCACGCCTTATCGTTGCTATGAGTTCCCTGCGCGGACTGTGCAGAAAGCCAAGAAATGTTGTGACCAGAAACCCATGTGAACACGGGCAGTTGCATTAATTATAATTTATTATTTATGAAATGTCACGAAGCGGGGATCTGGACTATTCTCCGATCCAAAAAATCGCTCAGAATTGATTTCCGTGCGTTTGAGAACGAATCTCAGCCCTTTCAGGCAAAGCGATGGCCGTGTCCCCGTACCATTGAGATGTCGCGTCGGCAAAACATCTTTTGGTAAGGACGGTGTCCGGACTCTCAAGGTCGGGTTTGACCAATGGGCCACTGTCGCAGTATGATCAGACCAGTGGTCCACGATACTCCGAAAAAGGAGACCTCAGAATAATTCCAGTCGGTCGACAGTCAGAAGGACTCAGGGAAGGAAACATGAATACGGATAAACAGTCACAAAACAGGTTCGCCGTGCTTATTGATGCAGACAACGCGCAGCCTTCAATCACGGAAGGGCTACTGGCAGAAGTGGCCAAGTACGGCGTTGCAAGCGTGAAGCGTGCCTATGGTGACTGGACTACCTCTAGCCTGGGCGGATGGAAGCCAGTCCTGTTGGAGCACTCCATCCAGCCGATTCAGCAGTTCCGATACACCGTGGGGAAGAATGCAACGGACACGGCAATGGTGATAGATGCAATGGATCTGCTCTACACGGGACGGTTTGAAGGATTCTGCCTTGTATCCAGCGACAGCGATTTCACCCGACTAGCGTGCCGCATTAGAGAAGAGGGAGTGCTGGTGTACGGATTCGGGGAGAAGAAGACTCCAAAGCCTTTTGTTTCTGCGTGCGACAAATTCATCTTCACTGAAGTTCTGCGGTTTCAGGAGGATGCCGAGCCAGCGTCCAAACCCAAAACCGGACAGGAACTCAAAGGTGACACCAAACTGGTATCTCTTCTCCGAAGTGCTCTGGAGGCCGCTTCTGACGAAAGCGGGTGGGGAAATTTAGGCACTGTGGGCAACAATATTGTCAAGCAGGCTCCCGAGTTTGATCCTCGCAACTACGGATATAGCAAGCTAGGGGAACTCGCAAAGGCTACCGATCTCTTCGACGTTGACAAGAGACTTCAGAGTGACGGCCAGTCAGCAGTAATCTACATTCGTGACAAGCGGAAAAAGATGAAATAACGGGCTTAGAACCTGAGGGAACGCGAGACGCACAATTCCGGGTACACCATACGTAATTATTGACGCGTACTTCACAATTCCGGGTACACCATACGTAATTATTGACGCGGAGAGTTGACCGGCGTGTAAGAGGACTATGGGGCAAGTTGCACGAGTAGTAGTTCCCGGCTATCCGCATCACATCACTCAGAGAGGGAATCGGAGACAGCAGACCTTCTTTTGCGGGGAGGATTATCGAGCGTACATCGATTTGATGTCTGAGTGGTGCTCAAAGCACGGGGTGGATATCTGGGC
>JBKQRG010000472.1:0-9945 GCA_052144015.1 Desulfomonilaceae bacterium | reverse complement strand
CCTCGAAACATGATGGGCGCTCGTGTCTATACAATTCTCTCCAAATAAACGCGAGGAAAAAATCGAAACACAACCAAAGATCGTCCCCCGAACTCTTCCTGTCCCCCCGCATAAGTGAATGCTTACCGCCGGGACATGTTTGTTCTTCACATTCACGTGGGATCCCTTATCATTGAGGATTTCTACGATTTGGAGTTTTCCGGACATGGCGGCTTCCATGAGGGCTGTTCGGCCGTTTTCGTCAGTGGCGTTTACATCGGCCCCTTTATCAATCAGGAGCTTCACCATTTCGAGATGTCCCCGGCCTGCAGCTGCCATGAGAGCTGTTTGCGCGTTTTGGTCCTTGGCATTCACGTCCGCGCGTTTTTTCAGCAAGGTGTTGACCTGCTCCAGATGGCCTTTTTCAGCTGACTGCAGCAGTAGCTTATTAATTGAGAGGTCGATCGTGGGTTTCTTCGGCCGCTTCGGTGTAGACTCAGGCTGCTGCTCGGTTTTTGTTTGGTTAACTTCAACAATTGGCTTTGCTGTCTGTGATTTTGATGTCTTCGCCGGAGCTTTAGATGCTGGCGCGCTTCGATCGGGGGCTGTTAATATCGCGATACCATGCTCTGACAAGCCCAGTTCCTTGATTCGAGCTTCATACGCATTTTTTAAACACTCCGCATTCTTGCATGCATTGCGTACTTTCAGCCATTGCCTTTGGCTTTTGATTATCCGGCTCTTAATATCCTTCCATTCAAGCGCTTGTACGTATGCCTTGTTCAAGGAATCGTCCAACTTCGACAATTCATCATCACCGCATATGATTTTCTCGACTTCAGATATTGCCTTTCCGCAATCAAAGCTTGCCGCATAGATGTTTCCGGCAATTGTGAGAAGAAACAATGCGCTGAAAACAAGGTTATGTATTTTCATGGTCGCCGCCAATTGCTGATCACCGGCGCGGCTCACCTGCGTGCGCTGGATCGATGTGTTCGCCCAATGTAGTTCACCGCATGCGGAATCATCTGTGATCCTCATTGTTCACCCTCGGGTTGTCGGTAGTCAAGCTCGGACATGAAGCCTTCTTCTCCAAAATGCAGATGCGCAAATTCCGAAACTCCTGGATCCTTTCATTAAATGCATCGGTGAGACACATCGTAAAGTATGCCGATTCCCATTGAGGCGCAGCTCCTCCGTCCTCACGGCATCTTTCGTCAATTGATTTCAGCCATAGACGCTGCCGTCGTATCAATTCAGTACGTTTCTTTTCGCTTACCACCTTCAGCAAACGTTGCCATTCTTCGTTTAGCTTCTCATCAACTTTGCGGTGCTTGATACTTGCGCCTATTTCAGTTCCATATCCGCTGCCTTCATCACCTGGGTTGTAGTCGTGACGGATCAGATACCACCATGCCTTCGCTGGAGTTCTTTGACCGTATTGGTGTGTCGTGGTCTGCACTATAGAAGCTGTCATTCGTTCAGAACCAGCGGCAAATTGGGGTTGTTCGACATCCAGCTCAATTAGGGTTCCGGTACGTACCAAAGCTATCGGACGCTTACATTTCGGCTCTTCCTCAAGCTTATAGAGCACATGAATGGGAAGGGGTATGCTGGGATCATCAAGAAGATCCTTGTCAAAACCTTGCTGTACAACGCGAGCTTTTGCCGGGGAACAGCCGGGTAATGCCAATGAGTCGCGCGTTATGACAAACACGTCATCAGAAGCAAAGGTGGTTCCATAACTGTTGTATGGGCGCCAGGTATCACAGAATGTGCAATGGTCGGCAGGTTTAGTTTCGGCGGTGTTCCCAGGCGTCACGATGCCCGTTGTGTACGTTAGAACGAAAATAGCGATTATCAAAACATTCTTACACATAGTCAATATCCTCATTCCATTCCTCTGCGCCATATCAGCTCTTGGCCTCGTAGTCATGCTTTGTCCGGCGAACAACAAACAAAGCGGCGGCTGTAAGACAGCCCGCTGCATCGCCTCGTTGAAGTGAAGTTCACGACTCATTGGGCCCCGCTGTGATGGTCTCGGAAGACTTCATCCTTTGCTCCGTAGGCTTTGAGGAGTTGCTCCATTAGCTCATTGCCTCTCTGCGCCCTCTTCAGGGCAGTGTCGCCATCCTTGGCTTTTGCGTTGACGTCGGCACCCTTGTCGATGAGAAGTTTCGCAACTTCGAGATCTCCTCTCTCTGCAGCGTCCATGAGAGCCGTTCGGCCGTTTTCGTTCTTAGTATTCGCGTCTGCTCCCTTATCGATGAGGAGCTTCACGACTGAATATCCATTCATTCTAGCATTCATGGTGGCAAAAATGAGGGTCGTGCTGCCGGTTTCGGTTTTTGCATTCACGTCGAGGCCTTTATCGACCAGGAACTTCACAAGCTCAAGATTTCCCGATCTGGCAGCGCCCATCAGGACCGTGTAATCGGTCTTGGCATTCACATCGGCTCCCCTATCGATAAGAAATTTCACGATTTCGAGATTTCCCGAAGTGGGCGCTGATATTCTTCCAAATACTCGGATGAAAGTAGTACGCCTAAGGACCGTTTTGCCGTCTTCGTCCCTCGCATTCACGTCGAGGCCCTTATCGAGAAGGAGTTTCACGATTTCGAGATTTCCTGACGTGGCAGCGAACATGAGGAACGTACTGCTCACCTCTGCTCCCTTATCGATCAGGAGCTTGACGATTTCGAAATTTCCCACCTTGGCAGCGCCCGTGAGGACCGATCGACCTGAGTAGTCCTTTGCATTCACGTCAACGCCCTTATCGATGAAAAATTCCACTAGCCCAAGATGTCCGTACTGGGCGGCGTCCATGAGTAACGTTCGGCCGTATCTGTCCCTGGAATTTACATCCCCGCCTTCTGTCAATAAGTTCTTGATCCGCTGCACAGAACCGCGTTCGGCTGCCCGCAGCAGTCGTTCATTCACTTCAGAGGAGGATGTGCTTCGATCAGGCGGTCGAGGTGCCGTACCATCCGGCAACAAGGAACCCAGTTCGTTAAAGCGAATTTGATACGCATTTTTTAAACACTCCGCATTCTTGCATGCATTGCGTACCTTCAGCCATTGCCTTTGGCTTTTGATTATCCGGCTCTTAATATCCTTCCATTCAAGCGCTTGTACGTATGCCTTGTTCAAGGAGTCGTCCAGCTTCGATAATTCATCATTGCCGCAGATGATTTTCTCGACTTCAGATGATGCTTTTGAGCAATCAAAGCTCGCCGCAAAATTCATAGAGGGAATAAGAAAGATAGTAACCAGGGCACAAAGGAAAAATACGAGTTTTGTTTTGTCCATTATGTCAGATCTCCTTGCGATCTCTCCGCCGCACACATGAACCATCTTTTGAAGGGCCCTCGGTCTGCCTTTCCATTTCGTATTACTCGACGAAGAAAGATGTTTTTGCCGCGCTCATATCCGGCGTGACCGCCATCAGCTCATGGCTGCCTCGGGCCGGCTCCCAGAAGAATTCGTATGGCGGGCCTGTCCGGGCGAGTTCCGTCCCGTTCAGATACCAGACCACCTGATCGACCACTATCTCCGGTATAGCCCTGAACACAATCCGATTGGGACTATGCCGAGATAGGATGAACCGGTCCCGGTTGTGCGGGCTGACGATCTCGATGCTCGAAGCTTTGGATGCAGCGGCCGGACCTATTGAAGCGGGACCGCCAGTCATTTTACCACCCTGCTGCATGGGATTTTCAGGCTTCATGAGCTGGAACCGGCTCACTCCTTGTTTCGCTTCTCGACGGTGAAGCCATCTGGCATAGCTGGGTCCCAGCTGGTGGTGCCCGTCGTCATGGGGCAGATCGCAGATTGCAATGGACTGCGTGCCCGCGACGAGTTCCGAAGTGGTATAAGGGCATAGCGGAGAAGCACGTCTGCCGGACATGGAGCATACGGTCTCTTGTCTGACACCGGTGGGCCTCGTGAAATCCTCGGGAGGTGTGCCTCCATAAAGAAATTGGATCACGTCCGACAGGATCGGACCGCATACCCTTGCTCCCATTCTGTCTTGACTCGGGCGACCGTCAAAGTTCCCCGCCCAGATGCCCACCACATGTTGAGAAGTGTATCCGATCACCCATGCATCCCTGTAATTGCTGCTGGTGCCGGTTTTGAGCGCAACGGGAAATCCGAAGTTAAAATAGCCAGGATTCCCGAAGGTCAGCAAACGTGCCGACGGATCAGCGAGAATATGGGTTATCACGTACGCAACTTCAGGAGAAACAATACGTCAAGTATACGTACCGGTCTCGGGCGTGAAACGCAACGGCCGGAATTCACCGCCATTAGCAAGCGTCAGATAAGCCTGGACAAGCCTGTGCAGGCTGACCTCCACGTTGCCGATGGCCAATCCCAGGCCGTAATGCTCAGGCGGCCGGGAGTTCGGGTTCATGACCTCCATGCGATCCAACAACCGGTAAAAATCCTCAACGCCCACCCAATTCGCCACCTTCACTGCGGGCACATTCAGCGAGTTGCCCAGCGCAAGCCGCACATTGACCGGCCCATACTCTCCACGGTCAGCGTTCATGGGCATGTAGTCCCCGTGTGATGTCTGATAGACTCGGTACGTATCGGAAATCTCAGACGAGCTGCCGTAGCCTTTTTCCAGCGCCAGAGCGTACAGGAACGGCTTCAGGGTGGAACCAGCGGAACGCTGAACGAGCGCTCCGTTGTTGTAACCTTGATATTGCTCGTCGTAGCTCAATGAGCCTACCAGCGCCAGCACCTCCGAGCCGTCGCACGACGCAATGACGGCCGCCACCTGATCGATTCCCATCTTCCGGAGCTGGTCTCGGTGAGATTTGAGGACCTTTTCGAGCCCATGTTGCACGTCCAGGTCCAGGGTCGTTCTGATAACAGCGTCGGGCTTTGCACGGGTGGCTACGACGTGGTCCACGAAGTGCGGCGCTTGAACCGGAATTGCTCGGTTCTTGAACGCCACGGAGGGGCCGAGATTCGCCTTCAGTTGGTCCTCACCGATTGTGCTGGTTGCGGCCATGCGCTCCAGAATACGATCCTTTTCGACCATAACCTGCTTGCAACCAGCGGGTTTGAGTGGGTCCAGTCGGGAAGGGGACCTGGGCAGGACCGCAAGCACGGCAGCCTCGGCCAGACTGATGTTCTCGACATCCTTGCCGAAGTAGGTCCGAGCCGCCAGACCGGCCCCGCGAATGTTTCCGCCCATAGGGGACAAGTTGAGGTGAAGCTCGAGGATCTGTTCCTTGGACAGCTGGCATTCCATCTTAATTCCGGCAAGCAGTTCCACGATTTTCGCGCTGTAGGTGCGGGAGCGAGGCCGGATCAGCCGCACTACCTGCTGAGTAATGGTGGAAGCGCCTGAAATCGTTTTTTGTCGTCGAACGTTGCAGTACATGGCACGAATTATGGCAATGAAATCGAAGCCCGAGTGGTAATTGAAACGCTTGTCCTCGGCCGCAATCACGGCAGCCTTGAGATGTGCGGGAAAAGATTTTCCGTCACACCAGAGCCCCATGCGGTCATGTCCATCCGGAAACAGTCTGAGAATGCGGCCGTTGCGATCCAGCACAGTAGTCCCGACGCGGTCTTGCTGTTCCTGCACGGCATTCCGATAATCGGGGAGGGCCACCCAGATAGAAACCATGGCCACGCCCACGCAGAGAACAAGAACGAGCAACCGGCGAGTGATTTTATTTCGGGGATGCTCTATGAGCTTACATATTGCACGAGTATTCCGCATCTTCCGATCTCCCATAATGGCGGTTCGAGACCCCATGGAATAATTGCCAGCGGAGCGAACCAATCTCCCAAAGCATCCGAGATTGCAACGGCCTTACGGCCTCGCAATGACACGTTGGAGCCTGCCACTGCGGCAGCGTAACTCGTGAGCTGTCATTGCGAGCGGAGCGAAGCTATCTCCCAAAGCTTCGGAGATTGCTGGAGGGACCGTCCCGCGCAGAACGCGGGATTGCCGGTCATTTTAATGGACAGGCGAGACGCCTGTTGCAACATAGACTTCTCGCAATGACAAATTTACGCCCTCGGCAACCGAGGGATTTTTTCTCGTCCCCAGGCTCCAACCCGGGAACGAGAGTAAAAGATGAGCCGTGTGCAGGCTGGACGCCACCGATCATTCCGCCGGCAGCACCTTCACATTTTTCCCTAGGGTCTTGCCGAACCTCTCGGGCTCGTACATCAGTGAGACTCGGGAGCCCCGCATCCAGAACTCTCCTGCTGCCACGGCTCTAGCCAAGTATGAGTGCCGGTACTCGCCTTGGTATGCATAGTCCTTGAACACTCGCACGCCGTCGTCGCGCAACTCGAAATGTGTGGGAGTGAAGTCGTAGTACCCGTTACGCCACCTGTCATATCCATATCCATCGTCGGAACGCTTCTTTTGGACCCCTTCAGTGGCAAGCTCCGAGTTCACGGGCACGAGACCCGCAGGAACCGGGTCTTCCAGTGCAACATATTCAAGTCTCGACCCTGTGTAATGCCAGCGGTAATCGAGGACCCCTATCTCAAGAGTCACCCTCACAACATCCCCTACGCGGATTTCCTCTCTACCGCTGAGGTTTTCTATCCTCTTCTGAAGCGTAAACCCTCTGCTGAGGTCCGATGGGTCAGTGGCTAGATCGGGGTACGTGACCGACAGTGTATAGGTCATGAGGTCCTTGGAATCGCCGGTCACCTGGATTTTTCCCTTTTCGAGCAGCTTCCTCGGATCCAGGGGCAGAGATACGGTCATATCGTTAGCGACAGTTATTTCTTTCGGCTTGTCTGCTCCATAATCGACACTGAGCTTGATTGTGGCTGTTTTTCCAGGTCCTCTCTTCTCGTAGTACTTACTCAGTGCGAGCAGGCACCAGCCGGTATCCGCTGTGGATGCCCATTTCCCGTCCGGATTCAGGCCCCTCACAAGAAGACCGGCCCAGGAATCAGCCTTTTCGAGGCTGGATCCGATTTCCATGGCCGCCATCAGGCATATCCCGATTTCCCGAAAACTGGAATCCCGGTAATCCATTCGCCCAGGGTCGGCTTTCGGGTTCAGCTCGGACAGCATCTCGCTGACCTTCTTCTCGGGTAGATACCCCACCTTGGCCGCAGCCAGGAGCAGCAGCGCCTTAGACTGGATAGAGGCCGAGTTATAATCTTTGAAGAACGTCTCCAGTTCGGCGGCAGTAAGCTTGTTGTTCACGGCAAGGTTCAGTAGGGCGAGTTCCTTGGTCCAATCCCTTCCATGATACCGATCACCCTCGCGGTCCTTGAACAGACCGTCATGAAGAAAATCGAGGGCCGCATTCAGTCTGGCCTCCGGGACTTTGTACCCGGCCTGATTTGCGATAGTGAGCGCAAATGTCGCATACATCGTTCCCCACCAGGAGACATCTCTTCTACCCGGCCAGTAGGAAAACCCGCCGCTCTGCACCTGCATAGATAGAAGACGATTGATGCCACCTTTCATGAACCGATCCACCTCTGCAATGTCTATCCCTGGAATCGTGCCGGATTGTACCAACCCTCGAATTCCCGCGAGAGGGATAATCCCCGAGCTGGTCTGTTCCACACATCCGTACGGATAATGCAGCAGGTATTTTAACCCGGGACTCATCTTAGCCCAGCTAGCGGTGCTGAAGCTGAGAAGCGCCTGGAAATCGGCCGGATTCACGTCATCGGGGTTTAACGTCTTCAAAATCTTCGGCAAATCAACCGAGATGTCAGCCGTCCGAGTAAACTCGTCAATGGTCACCCGATGAATCGGAATATATCGAGAATGTATAGGAAAAGTCTGCTCTATGGCATCCCCGTATCGAAGAGATGGACCGACAAATTGACCTTTAAAGATGAGCTTACCTTCTTCCTTTCCACCGGTGACTTCAGCATCGGCTTTGATTGTTGCCGAGGACCAGGGCTCGACTGTTGCGGAATTTTGGATCAGCCGAACCTTCAAATCCTTGGAAGCTTCTACGCTGATGGAAACCTGTCCCTTCTCATCGGTTTTGTTCTGAAGATTGATCGGAAACGTCAGGCGGTCTCCAGGTATCAGGAACCTGGGCAGCGCGGGTTCTATGAAGAATTCCTTGCTCACCACCATATTTCGTTGGCCTGATGTAAATCCAGTGCCTTTGTCGCAGGCCACTGCGTAAACCCGATATGCGGTGGTGGTGTCCGGGAGCTTGAATTCGATGTTTGCCTGGCCCGAAGCATCCGTGAGAAGGGCCGGATTAAAATATGCTACCGGCCTGAAGTCGTCGCGCATCTTCAAGCTGGAAGCGATTTCTTCCAGTCCCCCATCGCCGCCCATGAGCGGCTTTGTCGAAAACATCCTGAACAGATCCTGGCTCACGAGAGCGAGCCTCAGATCGCCTGAAAACACGGCCAGCGGAAGGTTAAAATCGGTGAGGGCCGACAATTCCGGAGTTTTAAAGCGAGTGAGCGCCAACAAAGCTTCGTCCACCACACACACAGCCAGCTCCGAAACCACTCCCTTCCCGCTCTGGTCCGTTACCTTGAAAGACAGCTTCCTGCCTTCGCCCGGTCGCCCCTTGAGTTCCGTCTGGCCGGGTTCGATCTCGACACGCAGCTTTTTGACCTGATTCCTGACAGTCACATTCGCGTAACCGAAGTATATGGTCGGAATATCGGTGTCCGTCTGGGAAGTGTAGACCGGGTATCCTTCCCTGCCCGCGGAGCCGATCACCGAAACGTACACGTTGGGCTGATATTTGTCTTCAGCCTTGAACTCGTATTTTCCATCAGTGCCATTGACATCGATCAGTTTGAAATCCAAAATCCCGTTTTTCTCCATCGTGACCAAGCATTGCTTGACCGGCCGCGGAGTGTGGAAGTCGACACGAACGGGTTCGTCTGCGGTATATTCGCTCTTGGACGTTGAGACCATTATCTGATTGCCGGTAGGCGTATCCGCCTCAGGTTCGCCGCGCCTCCAGTAGTCGTAGTCGTAGTCCTGCCCACCTGCTCTGAAAAGCGATTGACTTGTGTAGCGTCCAGTACTGTCCTCGTAAGTGAACGCTACCATGTGGCTTCCATAGCCACTGAAATCAATGTTAAAAATGGCCTCGCCTTTCACGAGCTGTTGATGCAAACAGCGCTTTTTCGTCCATCCTTCTTCCCATAGTGAGCTGATTTTGCCCGTTTCATCTCTCTTTCGAATATTGAAGGATTGCCTTTGCATAATGCAGGCCTCAATTTTGCCCTGCTGGACCAGGTTTCCTTTCGCGTCGGAAACAATGATCTTTATTGCGCCTGCATGTCCGGTTTGAACTTGACTAGGGTGCTGAGAAATCCCGACCATGAGGCGAGGCTTGGGATTGAACGTTCCGACCTCCGTAGCCGGCTCGCCGTCCAGGTCCAGCACTGTGGCTGACACGCTCACACCGTAAATCCCGGTCATAAGCCTGGAATCCAAAGGTATGGAGACGTTGAGCTTACCCGAGCCGTCCAGCATGGATTCGCCGGATTCCAAGAACAGAGTCTTGTCGTCTTCATTCCCGAACAAATAACCTTCCACCCCAGGCACCTTGTTCGTAACAGGCACAAGCGTCGCATTCCAGCGGGCTTTAGCATTCTTTACCGGTCCGCCCGTGTAATACTTTCCTGCCACCTCCACGATGAGAGAATCCTCACGCTTTTCGAGACCGATGTATTCTTTGCTCACACGTTCAGTGCTCTTCATCGACAGAGAAACAAAGTGCTTGGGCCGCTTGTACTCCTGAACAAGAAAAGTCATGGAGAAGACATCATTCTTCTCCTCTTTTCCTTCCTTTCTCGGAAGAGTAGCTTTGAGAGTGTAAGTGCCTACCGGAAAGTAGCTCTCTAGCTTGAGAGTATCATGGCAGGTACCGAACTCGCTGAGCGGCAGCTCTTTGCTGTACACGATATCTTCGCGCGGCCCGACAATCTCCAGTTTTGGCTTTTCTCCGGACGGCGCGACAATTTGGT
>JBKQRG010000471.1:0-10224 GCA_052144015.1 Desulfomonilaceae bacterium | reverse complement strand
CCCGAGGAAATCGTACCTGCAAAAAAAATGTGGGTCGAAGATAATGACAACGTGTAGTGCCTAAAAAACTCGTAACGCCTTGAATTTACAGGACGCGACCCCCAAAAGTGCGGAAGTTGGGTTAGAGTCAATGAGTCCATAAATTTTTTCGCGCAGATCTTCGATGAGCTTCCAGTCAGACGCGCGCATTTCGACCTCGCCGGGCCAAGTATCGATTTGAAAGGTTCTATGACAGACTATCGATGATCTTTAGTAACTCATCCGTTTTTTCTTTGAGAAGATCCTTATCCGCTCTGGTTTCCACATTCAGTCTTATGACGGGCTCCGTGTTCGAGGGCCTCAGGTTGAACCGCCAGTTGTCGAATTCCATACTCAGCCCGTCTATATGATCCGTGATCAGTTCTTTGCCCTTATAGTGGTCCTCGATTCCTTGCAGCACAGCCAGACCGTTCCGGACTGTGCGGTTTATTTCACCGCTCGCCGGGAACTTATCTATACGGCTCTGGATCAATTCCGATAATGGCCTTTTCTCCGCGCTGAGAATTTGAATCAAAAGCAGCCAAGGAATCATCCCGCTGTCGCAATAGGCGAAATCCCGGAAATAATGATGCGCGGACATTTCTCCGCCGTAAATTCCATCTTCCAGTCTCATTCGTTCTTTAATGAAGGCATGGCCGGCTTTGCTCATGACAGGCACTCCCCCGGCGTTTCTCACCATTTCCTGGGTGTTCCACACGAGGCGAGGATCATGGACAACCTTCGATCCGGGATTATCTTTCAAGAATTCCTGAGCAAATAAGCCCACTAGATAATAACCCTCGATGAACGAGCCCTTTTCATCAAAAAAGAAGCATCTGTCGCAATCACCATCCCACGCGATGCCTAGGTCCGCATTGTGAGAAATCACGTTTTCAGCAGTAACTCCTCGATTTTCCGGCAGAAGAGGGTTTGGTATACCGTTGGGGAACCTACCGTCCGGTTCGGGAAAGATTTCGATGAATTCCGTGGGCAGCATCGGTTTAAGTTTTTCAAGTACCGGCCCCGCACATCCATTGCCGCAATTCATGACGACTTTCATTCTTTTCAATTTTTCGGGACGAACATAGCTAAGAAGGTGCTCCACATACGCGTCTCTTGTGCTCACCGATTCGATGGAGCCCTTCTTTTTAGCCTCCGGTTTAAAAGCATCACCAATCACAGTTTTCTCGATGTCTTTAAGGCCGGTGTCTGCGCTAATTGGCTTAGATTGTTCTCTGACGAGTTTCATCCCATTGTAATCCATCGGATTGTGACTTGCGGTAACCATTACACCGCCGTCAAGTTCCATATGAGAAGTCGCGAAATAGACCTCTTCAGTGGGGCACATTCCAATATCAATGACGTTGCACCCCTGATCCACCAAACCTTTCGCCAAAGACTGACTGATGGCTCTGCTGCTCAGCCGCACATCTCTGCCGACGCATACTTTCGAAGGGGAGAGGAAAGCGGCGTATGCGCGACCGATCTTGTACGCCATGTCTTCGTTAAACTCGTCAGGAATGCGCCCCCGAATATCGTAAGCTTTGAAGCAGTTCAAATGAGGTTTTACATCAGTCATCCGTATTTCCTTTCGACAAATTAGATATATGAAACGCAGCCCTCGGGTTTCTTCAGAAGAAAATGTATTCTGACATATCATTGCAAGCGGAGGGAAATTATGGAACGCGTTGGCGCTTTTCCCGCGAGATGCGGGATTTCAATTCTCGCAATTTCAAAGTCAGGCTCCTGCACCTTCAGCACAAAACAGACTGATCTCTGAATCACTGGATTCACAACAGATCTTCATAACCATGCCGAACTAGTAACTCCTGCAGTTTCTTGATGTCTTGGCAGGAATCCTTACGACATACGAGAATGGCATCCGGGGTATCGACGACCACAAGGTCTTCAACGCCCAATAAGACTGCAACTTTGTGAGGCGACAAGGCCACACATTCTTTGCTCTCCACGCAGATGACTTTTCCCCGACATGCATTGTTCTCATTGTCAGTCTCCCATACATCCGAGAGAGAAGACCAACTTCCAACATCATTCCATGCAATTTCAGCGCGTATCACTACCGTACTGTCGGCTTTCTCCATGATTCCATAATCAATGGAAATGTTCTCCATTGTTTCGTAAATTTTTCTGATAGCTTCCGGCTCATGAGCGGTGTTTAACATCGGCACGATGCTTTCCATTGCCCGACTGACGGAGGGAAGATGTCGTTCAAAAGATCGAATGATTGTGGAGGTTTTCCACACAAACATTCCACTGTTCCAGAGATAGTTTCCTGCGTCAAGGTAGCGCTTTGCTGTCATTAGATCAGGTTTCTCAACGAAGCTCTTTACTTGAAACAAGCTATTTGAGCCGATTTCGGAGATCTCCTGTCCCATCTCAATGTACCCGTATCCTGTTTCCGGGCAATGCGGCACGATCCCGAATGTGATAAGAAAATCCTGGTTTGAAGCCACTCGATAAGCCATACCAAGGACTTTCAAGAATGCTTGCTCGTTGGCAATAAGATGATCCGCAGGTAAGATAACCATGACGCCTTCCGGATCCTGCTTGAAAATCTTGTAAGCTGCCAAAGCAATGCAGGGAGCCGTGTTGCGGCCTTGCGGCTCGGCTACAATCATTGTCTCGCTGATTTCCGGAATCTCTTTCTTGATTTCATCTGAATAGTTTTCAGTCGTAACAATCATGATCCTATCGAAGGGGATCTCGGGCAGGATTCGCTCCACAGTTTCCCGCACCATCGTTTTGTCGCTGAAAATCTTAAGAAGTTGTTTAGGCTTTCGCTTTCTGCTTTCAGGCCAGAAGCGCGTCCCGCTCCCTCCTGCCATAACAATTCCATACAACATGTTGTCACCCGTTCAGGAATGATAATAATTTGTCAAGGATAAGTCCCATCGGCAAGTGTCGCTCCATTCCGAACCCGATAAGTTTCGCCGGGAGGAACGATTATTTTCACAGTTCCTTCAATTCTTACATTCTTTTCAAAGAAAACCGAACCGGTCACTGCCAGTTCATTCGCGCAAATTAGCGACACCGAGCGAGAATCCTCGAAACGCTTGCTGAAGCTTTCGGGAGAATCCAGGAATTCGGGGTCAAAAAAGACCCTGGGCATGTACGGCAGAGAAGCCGGACGCAAAGGATTCTTTCGCAAACAATTCATTGGGTCCAGTACACAAGCATCTGATTGTAGAACAAACAAATCTGAGACCTTCTTAGTAGGGAAGAACCGGCTTCTATCGACTCTGAGACCTTTCGCTCTGGGAAATAGACCGATTGCTGCGCCCATTGCAGTTTCAAGCTGAATAACCTTTGTATCCATAATTATTTTGTGATTTTGAATGAGCGGAAGTTCTAGTGATTCTTTCCTAATCAGGTCGGATAACGCATTCAGATCGACCCATACATTATTCGTGTTGAAAACGGAGAATCGTTCAATGTCCATAAATTCGTTTCTCTGGGCTGGCGAGACTTGGGCGATCTCAAGAAGATCCAGCTTGCCGTTCCGGACTACCAGCGTGCCGCCTTTCCTATCGACAGGAGTCCGCCTCGTCACCTCCAGAAGGAAATCAATATCATTGCGTTCGATTACTCCTAAAATCCAAGGCTCTGCCGATGCTGCCAAATTGTCAAGATTCGATATGAAAATCCATCGAAAACCCTGTTTTATTAAATTTTCCAATAAACCTTGCCGATGAAGACTTGCAAAAACATCGCCGTGGCCGGGAGGTGCCCAGTCTTCCACCGTACCGGTCTCCAGAGGAAATAGAGTTTCTTCCTGAAGGCGAGGGACTTCATTCTGAATAAAAGCCATAATCGGGATATCAGAATTTGCCACCAAGTCCATACTTCGATCATGGGTGAAAAAGCTGTTCATAAGGACCAGCGGTACATTGGTCCGCCATTTCTCATTGAGAGCTTGAACCTGCTTAACCGCAATTTCCAGATAACAAAGCCCGTCTTTTGCTTTCAAAACTCCCTTGGGAATTCCACCACCCATAGTGGTACTTCGGCCACCGTTGAGTTTAAGAATGACGACATTTCGGAGAAGATCTCGTCCTCTTTTCTCAAGCTTTTCTAAGTTTTCTGTATCGGCTGGCGGCTCCAAAATAAGATTTGCATTCGGTGCAATAACGTCCTCCAGCGGCACATAAGCAGATTCTTGGTTTGTTTGATCGCAAAGGCGAAGAAACATCTCAGTGATTGAAGCTGAAATGCCCCGAGATTCCATTTTGCGTCTGATCTTGAGCTTAAAATCGTCTGACATTGTTGAATTCCCTATCCAAGCCTGGATTGAGAGAATTGAAATTCCGCCCCCGATTAATCCATATCGGCTTCCTTCCCTATTTAAGAAGCAGCCTCAGACAGATTATTTCCGATCACTTTTCTCTTCCATATTCTTGCGAGCCTTTTCGATGAGTTCAAGCAGACTGATCATTTTCGGCTTAATTGGCGCGTTAAAACATAATTCAAACTGTTCGGGGCTCATACGACCGCGGAAATAGTCTTCCACGTTAAAATAGAAATTCCAGCATGTCAGTGCTCTAGCACATGGTTGTCCCTGATTTTCGAGCCGACAATATTCGAAGGTGATTTGCCCGCCCAGTCGGGGGCACCTAATCTCACGTCCCCAGTCGGGTGAATTTTGATGCGAATCAGACATTCAGACCGCCCATGGTTTCGTAGTAGCCTCAGCAAGCAATGTACGCAATCTAACAGATTTCCCTAGAGGGTAAAAGGACCTTGAAAGTAAGGCTTCAGTTACGCAGGCTATGGATTTGTCATTGCGAGGCCGTAAGGCCGTGGCAATCCCCGAAACTTTGGGAGATTGCTTCGCTGCGCTCGCAATGACATTCTGAGGCCGCTCGCAACTGAAACATTACCCTTGAAACTAGGAGGGGTTTTGTGCGGAAACTTCAATGATCTTTCAGACGCAAATCCGGCGATACTCGCGAATTCGTAGGAGGCTTAATAGCAACCATTCACCCCAAGGTCAGTCCTCCGTAGAGACTTGCCATGTGTGTACGCAGGGCGCAGATACCTCCCTAGCTGCCACCGTTCCGGAAGCGAAAAGCGAAATTGCTTCACGTGTCCGGGTTCTGACGGGGGGAGCCTTCAGCAGGGTGGCAATGACAATGTCTGTGGGGGCGCCTGTGCATGAAAGCGCCCCCACGGATCTCAGCTTACAACTTCGGTTTTGGGAAGTTTTCAATTGCCTTGAGCGACTCAGCAATCTCCTCCATGGGCAACTCGTAATCAGTGAGTTTTCCCTGGAAGAAGGCGTCGTACGCGGCGAGATCCACCAGGCCATGGCCGCTCCAGTTAACAAGGATGGTCTTCTGTTTGCCTTCTTCTTTGGCTTTTTTTGCTTCCTGAATTACTGCTGCCAGTGCATGGTTTGTCTCAGGGGCGCTTATGAAGCCCTCAGTCCTGGCCCAAGTGACGCCTGCATTAAACGTTTCAAGTTGGTGCACTGCCCTGGGCTCGATCAGTCCGTCCATAATAAGTTGACTAACCAAAGGAGCCATGCCGTGGTACCGTAATCCGCCTGCATGAATGGGCGCAGGCACGAAAGCGTGTCCAAGGGTATGCATGGGCAACAAAGGCGTCATCTGAACAGTATCCCCGAAATCATAGGCGAAAGGCCCCTTTGTCATCGTCGGGCAGGACGTGGGCTCGACAGCAATTATATGAACCTGCTTTCCTGCAATCTTATCTCGAATGAATGGAAATGCGCAGCCCGCGAAATTGCTTCCGCCTCCAGCGCAACCTATTACGATATCGGGATAATCCCCGGCTTTGACGAGTTGTTTTTCTGCTTCTAGGCCGATAATCGTTTGATGAAGCAGCACGTGATTTAACACGCTCCCAAGGGCGTAGCGGGTGGCCGGTCGTCCGGCGGCTTCGCTGGTCACCGCATCTTCCACAGCTTCACTTATGGCTATACCGAGGCTTCCGGGTGAGTTCGGATCTTGCGCGAGAATCTTGCGGCCCGCCTCGGTTTCGGTACTGGGGCTGGGAATACATGTTGCACCCCACGTATTCATCATTAGTCTACGATACGGTTTCTGTTCATAACTAACCCGCACCATGTATACTTTGGCTTCGAGCCCGAATTGACTGGCAGCGAAACTCAAAGCACTACCCCATTGGCCGGCGCCTGTTTCCGTCGAAATCCTCTTGATGCCAAAGACTTTATTGTAGTAGGCCTGCGGAATCGCTGTGTTCGGTTTGTGACTTCCGGCAGGGCTCACGCCCTCATTCTTGTAGTAAATCTTTACCGGGCAACCGAGGAACTTCTCTAACTTTTCCGCTCGGTACAGGGGGGTGGGACGCCATAGCAGCAGTTTGTCCAGGACCTCGTCGGGAATGTTTATCCAACGCTCCTGGCTCACTTCCTGCTCGATAAGATTCATGGGAAAAACCGGCGCCAGATCCTGAGGACCAACAGGCTGAAGCGTTCCCGGGTGCAGAGGGGGCTGCATAGGGTTCGGCATATCGGCAGCGATGTTGTACCATTGGCGGGGAATCTCGTCTTCATTAAGAAAAATCTTCACCGGCATGGGTATCTCCTTCCTCCCGTTGTTCGTGATGATTTGCAATAACTCTTCATGCAATGCAGGAAGAGGCATGACCAGCATATAAACTTACTACGGACTGTGAATCAGATCCGGAACCGAAAACAGGCGAAAAGGAATATATGTGCTGAGGCCCTGGTTATTGTTGATGATTTGAATGGTAACCCAAGAACAAGCCCAAACAATACGGATTCTACAGGGAAGCCTTTTGTGGTGCAAGAATTTTCATCAAAGTAACCATTGAGAATAATGTCACTCGGAGATGTCAAGTAATTCGGGTACCCGGAACAACCGTGTCGGGTAGTTGGCAGACCCGAACCCGGCCCGTACTGTCTTTAGCCGCAAGTATCATTCCTTGGCTAACACCGAATCTCATTTTTCTGGGTTTTAAATTGGCCACCACCACGACGGTAAGATCTAAGAGATCAGCAGGCTTATAATCTGATTTTATCCCCGCAAAAACGGTACGCTTTTCCAGTCCCAGGTCTATTTCCAGCCTGACTAACTTATCCGACGCGCTCACTTCTTCGGCAGCGATAATTTTGCCCGCGCGCAGATCTATTTCGCCAAAATCATCAATCGTTATCTCTTTTTTGAATTCAGGTAACTCGGGCAAAACCACAGCAGTCTCCCCAGCAAAGACTTGGCGACTAGCATCAATTATCTTTTCCATGAGTCCTGTCTCTAGCCGGTCGGCGAGTTTGTCGAATTGTTTTATTGTGCAATTTTCCATATTAAAGTCAGCATCTTGCCACGTGAGGTCTCTCACGCCGAGTATTTGCTCTACCTTCAGACAATAAGAAGGAATTATGGGCTTCAGAAGCACGGTGATGATTTTGATACAGTTAACGACGAACGTTAGATCATTTCTCGCACGCTCGGGATCATCTTTTATTGTGGACCATGGAGCGCGTTCCTGGACGAAGCCATTGGCCAGATCAGCAATTTTCAGGATCTCCCTTGTGGCTTGCCCGAATAAAAGCTTCCCATAGTAATCCCTTGCCGCTCCCACCGAATCTGTCACAGAGTCCATTAAATTTCCGAGATCAGTGGGAATCGTGCCCAATCTCGAGTCCAGTCTCTTGTTTAAAAAACCTACAGCCCGACTGGTGAGATTAGTAATATTATTCACCAATTCCGAGTTTATCCGATTGACGAATTCCTCGGTATTTATATCCAGATCGTCTATGGAATTATTCAATTTTGTCGCGTAATAGTATCGTAGATATAATGGAGCCAAGGAATCGACAAACTGACGGGCACTTATAAAAGTACCTCGGCTCTTGGACATCTTTCGTCCATCTATTGTCAAAAAGCCGTGAACATGAACCGCGGTCGGGGTCCGATAATCAGCGGCTTTCAGCATGGCGGGCCAAAAGAGTGTGTGGAAATACGCTATATCTTTTCCTATAAAATGATGGATTTCCGCATTGGAATCAGTTTTCACCCAATAGTCCTCAAAATTACAATCTGCAATCGCCGCACAATAATGTTCCGTTGTTGCGATATATCCGACAGGCGCGTCCAACCATACATAGAAAAATTTATCCTGCTCGCCGGGGATTTTGAACCCGAAATACGGCCCGTCTCGTGATATATCCCAGTCTTGTAATCCCTGATCAATCCAGTTCCGAACAAAGGTTATTACTTCGTTCTGTAGGCGTCCCGGTTCCGAGGTCCAGTCAATCAGGAAATCGCGAAAATCCTCCAGGCGAAAAAAGAAATGCTTTGATGTACGAAGTGATGGGGCCTTTCCGCATATAGCGCAGCGAGCATCCACGAGTTCGGTGGGCCTGTACGTAGCACCACAGGATTCGCACACGTCTCCGTACTGATCCGGGGACCCGCAATTGGGACAAGTTCCCTTGATGTATCGATCGGGCAAGAACCGGCCACAGTTTTCACAGTAGTATTGTTCAATGTCGCGAGCTACGATGTGCCCTTTCTCTTTGGCCTTCAGGTAAACCGTTTCACAATGATGTCGATTTTCAGCGGAATCCGTAGTGTAGAATTCGTCAAAATCGACTTCGAATTTTGCAAAGTCATCTCGATGCCGTAGATGAAACTCATTCACCAGTTCACTTGGCGCTATTCCTCTCTTGGATGCATTTATTTCTATGGGCGTGCCGTGCGCGTCAGACGCGCAGATGTAGATGACATGTTCCCCAATAAGTCTAAGGAATCGAACGAATATGTCCGTCTGAATATATTCGACAAGATGACCTATGTGTATGTCGCCGTTGGCGTATGGTAAGGCGCTGGTGACAAGGATTTTTCGCAAGATATGCTCCCGTTGTGAGGCCGATAGCATCGGCCTTAGTTCTTACGCGCAGTAAATCAAAACTGTCTGAGGTATCATTCTTTGACTATCTCAAGGGCTTCTAGGTTGGGGTCTTTTTCTTTATCAACCTTGAAAATGCGGGCTTTCATTACTATGGTTTCCATTTCCTTAAGCGTATCAAGTACTTTTGCCTTCTCATTTTTTATCCAGACCTTATTAAGAGTTATGTAGCTTACCCGGTCGGCTATCACGAAATTCACATAATCCGATCCCAATGGACAAGGCAGGTTCCCTTTCCTATAATATCTGACAGAGAAAACTATCTCACGATTAAGATAATTATTGGGATTCTCCATCAGGCCGACAATGGTCAGACTTTCGTCTAAATCTTTATAGATTCCGCCTTTAAAATAATTCAAGGCAGAGCAAGACGACAGAATCAAAATCGTAATAGCTGCGAAAATTATGGCGCTGGGCTTCATGTATCCGGTCCAGTCGCGGAATAATTGCGGGACATAGGATAAAGATTGCGGTTAGGAAAGTCAAAGTGATTGATTTGATATAAAAACTTCAATCCATGATGCTCCGCCTGTGGTGCGGAATTCTTAATTTAACTATCAATAACGAGTATACGTTTGACAAGTTTTTGCACAAGTGTTATGAACTTCCCTTAGATGAAAAGGGGCTCTCTACGAGCTTCGTCGGTACTTTATCGAATTTCAGGTACCAGCCCGAAAGAAAGAGTTATTAAAACTATCGATCATTTCCCGGGGGTACTCAAATTAAGAGGCATTGATCTGCTCTGTCTGAGATCCAACTACAAAGCCGGGGAAAAATGTCGCAAACTTTTCTGAAACTCGGATGTCTTTGATTAAAGGAGCGAAGGTAAATGGAGGGAGACCTTATTAATGGTCTCCGAAGGATGTTGATAGCTGTGTCAATTAGGTCCAGCAAGCTTTTCTAATTGCTTGAATCGGAGCGGGCTCGAATACAGGCGCATAGCCTAACAATAACTTATATTCAAAGAAAACCGTCAGGGGCCGGGGCGGATTTATTGTATGACCGGTAATCCACGAATAGAAGTTTAGAATGAAAGAAGCGCCGTTTAGCGCCGAATCAATCCTGTAAAACAGGCGTTATCGGCCTGTCCTCCTGATCAAAAGTTCCTTGAACGCGACGGATGAGAAATTTTGTATAAGGCTTAGTTCCATATCGGAACGGTCACCCTCACCCACTTCGACAACTGGAAAAAACAAGTTGCTCGAAAAACAAACACGCTTGATAGCGAAAACGGAGGTAATTTTGGCAAGATGTAAAACGTGTGGCAGGGAG
>JBKQRG010000470.1:0-16681 GCA_052144015.1 Desulfomonilaceae bacterium | reverse complement strand
TACCCAATTCCCTCGAAGCCCCACCTCTCGAAGAAGGGGAACTCCGCCCTGAAGCGTCCCTCAAACCCATGTTCCACTCCAACTCACTCACCACGGCCACCAAGAAACCACTCGCTCTTCATTGCTGTAACGCAGGCTTCAAGCTTGACTTGAGTGATAACGAGGAGGATAATGGCGGGAAACGGGCAGCCTCAGTAGTTTCCCGTTTTCCCGAGGCCCCGTTGCCGGCGGGACCTCGGGGTCCTCTCCAAACCTCAAGAACGCGTTAACGTACTCCCAAAAACAAAAACCCTCCTGCCTGTAAGACAGAAGGGCGTACCTTATCTCCACCCTTCCTGCCCTCGCAGGTTATAACGGGTCTTCAAAATGCCCGGGTATTCTGGCTTCCGCTTCTTCCTACTTTCCGCGCCTTCCCGGAACATCGTTCCAGTGGCTCACGACCGGATTTCGTCTGCGGTCACAGCTGCGGGGCAGCGACGGCCTTTCACCGTCTTCCCCAAGGCATTTTGTGTATTTCCTGTTGGCTATTATGCCTCTCTTTTCATAACAGAGTGAATCATCATCAGTCAATCTTTTTTCTAGCAATATGATTTGTCAAAAGTCAACTATTTGTCCAATCAACTCTGCCAAAGGGCCTTATTCATGAATTCTTTTCTCGGGCTCCCAAAGAACCAACCGATGCCTCTCGGTGAGGCTTGGCCATCCATATCATGTCCGTAATTTCCGAAGAATCGCAGTGGTGCACGCGGCTTTCTATTTCTTGCGGTCCTCGATCTTGAATTCCACGACCACTCTCCCCCAGCCTCCACATTGAACGCCGACATCGAAGCAGCCGGTTCTCTTGAAACGCATCTCATTGGGATCAACCCGGGCGTAGAACAGCTCACCAGCAGTGAAAGCGCCCGTAGCCAGCGCATTGACTAGATAAACACACATTCTGCCGGGGCAAAGTTTTGAAATCAAGTTGCCCGCTCCGTCCATGTAGATTTTATCGCCTACTTTGTGCTGACTGTTACATCCATGCGAGTGGACAACCTCGGCTATGATGGTTTTGTTCATCAGCTCAGGCGCTTTGGCGAGGACCTCTTCATTTCTGGGGTCTGCTCTGAACTGGCTCATCTCCTGATCGGAGTATCCCATTCGCTGCTGAACCATACTCCATACCTGTTCATCTACTTTCATGTCATACCTCCATTCATGTTGTAAGTAGATCGATTGTTCCCGATTCGATCAACTCCTTCAGATCATTCGCAAACCGCTCTGGGGCGGCATACTGAGGCAGGCTGCGGAAAAGCACGGCAACTCGTTGGAGTTCGTTCATCTCCGCCAATTGTTCCTGACTAATAGATTGTGTGCGGTCCAGGCGAGGGTGCCGTGAAAACGGTAATCTCACGGAGTCGATACGCTTCGTATTGACCGCATACGAAACCTGCCGGGCGCATTGACAGGGGTTAGACGAATCAACAAGGCCGCATCTTTTCTGCATGAAATTCCGCAATAACGCCCTGGCACGCGAAAGGCGCTTACGAAAAGCGACTGGGGTGGTATCGAGGATGAAAGCTCCCTGCTCACCCGTTACCTCGAAAAGCTCACCCAGAATATAGGCTAGTCGCAAATCTCTATCCAGGCAGAGCAGCAGGACGTGAATGCAGGACATCATCACTTCCTGTGCCAGCATAGCCTGTTCGGCTCCGTAAGCCAGATTAGACGACGGAGCGGCCAGTCCTGCGTTACCGCTTGCCTCGCATTCCTCAAAGGTGATCTCTCTGCGTTCTGCACGTCTTTTCTGCGAAGTGAGTAGATGATTACAGGCAATGCGGTAAGCCCAAGTGGAGAAAGCGCTTTCTTGCCGAAAATCGGATAGGTGAGTAACAATTTTCACAAGAATTTCCTGGGTAGCGTCCTCTGCATCCGTTGGATTGCAAAGCATGCGTATTGCCAGGCCGTAAATCCGATCCTGAATTCTCCTGACCAATCCATCCAGCGCTTGCTTATCCCCCTGCTTCGCTTTCACAACCAGATCTTCTGTCGGTAAATTAGCCATGTTCTTCATTTTTCCTCGAATGCGGTATGCATCTGAAATATCGGCGCTGCCGAAAAGAAGTTCCACCTTTGTTACCTGTTTATCTTTAGATCTTGTCAGCAGGCCAGATGTGACCGGAAATCTAAAAGAACTTTGATGGTAATTTAATGCTGGCGGCAAAAGAACTGGGAATTGACACTCATCCTATGGGCGGGTTTGATCATGACGGCGTGGTCGAGGAGTTTTCCATCCTCAAGGATTTCTTCGTTCCCATGCTGATCGCGGTAGGACACTTCGACGAGACTAAAACACTGCTGCCCCGGAACTGGAGAAAACCCTACGAGGAGATCGTGATCGCGAGTTATTGAAAGGGGATCTCGCAAGGAGGAAACTTTTTGTCCCGCGATCTGCGCGGGATTTCCCCCTGCACCCGTCTGGAACTCCCAGTGATGGCTCCTCGAAGATTGCAGCACGTACAAACACAGTCGTGTTGATTGCGCCGGCAGTCCAGCCAGAGCCCCGTTTATAGAACTACCCCGGAAATGCTACTGTAGCGGCGCCGGGAGTCGCTCCCGCTCTGTGCCCTAGGTAGTTCAACTTATACCAATGTTTTCCAGCAGTTTTCTTGCCTTCACTCTGTGCACTTCCAGGCCGAGTTCTTTGGGGTTCATGCCCAGCGCGAGACCTATGAGTTGTGTGAGAAAGAAGCTAGGAATGTTCAGCTTTTCTTTCATCTTGCGGGCCAACACTACCTGGCCCATGTCGAATTGTTCGAAGCAGGCTGGGCAGATTACAGACACAGCCTGAATATTTCTTTCCGCTAGATGAACGAGTTTCTCGCGAGTTATCGAATAGCCCGCGTCCTCATCCACATTCTTGCCCAGCGGTGAACCGCAGCATAGAAATTTTCGGGAATATTCGGTAGGCTCAACCCCAATTAACGATAATAGATGGTCCATTTTCACCGGAACATATGATTCCGCAGCGGACAATTCATGCGGGAACATCAATCTGGGCGGGCGAGAATAATGGCATCCATAATGACATCCTATACGCAGCGGTATTTCCCGTACCTTCCCGCTGTAGATCTTCTCTGCAACACTATCCTGATACATAACATCAAGTATGTGAGTAACCGTTGTAGTGCCCTTAAACTGATGATTATGATCGGCCAGGATCTTGTTGACCTTTCGTTTTTTGCTGTCGTTATGTTTCAGAACAAAATTCGCTTCTTTTAGTGTGTTTACGCATCCGGAACATAACGTGAGAATATCCAGCCCGTGCTCTTCGGCCAGACAAATGTTTCGTGCCGCAAGCGCCAGCCAAGAATCATAGTGCACCAGCTTCATAGAAGTAGGCGGCGGGCAACACGAGAATGGAAGATCCACTAATTGTATCCCAAGCCGCTCACAGACGATACGAGTGGCCGCTTCAAAGCCAGGGTATTTTATCGGGATGGCACATCCCAGAAATAAGGCATATTTCATGGTAGCCTTTTCGGTAGGAGGAGAGTTGTCCAGGGGAACCCTTTTTTGTGTAAAAAAAGGTTCCCCGGCCCCCCTCCCAAAAAACTCTAACATTATAATTCACTAGGCTTACGGTGATTTTGCAGACTTCCTAAACCTAGTTGTGAACTCCTTTTACTCTCCTATGGGAACTTGCTTCTCACAGAATTCTCTTAAAATTCCACCACCTCTTCCAGTCCGGTTTTCTTGAGAATCGCTCGAATCTCCTCCACGGGCGCGGCTGGGAGTGGGGCAAGCCCGTGGTGCGCCCTCATATCATCCAGCTGGTGCACGATCATTGAGCGGCCTGTTTTGGCGAGGAGTTCGATGGCCATTATGAGTCTATCAGGTACGTTTCCACCACGTGCGGCTGCATTGCGCAGCGCTACCAACAGCTCGGAAATGGGAATTTTTTGCGGACATCGGTCCTCGCACACATGGCACGTACAGCATAACCAGAGTCGTTCATCCTTGATAACTTCCTCTTGACCAAAATCCAGGCATCTGAGGATTGTTTCTCGTGGGCCTATAGCCGGTGATACTTCCATTGCCGGGCAGGATCCTGTACAGCGGGCGCACTGGTAGCATTCATAAAGAGCTTCTCTGGAAAAGTGCTGCCAGAGCTTGATTCCAATCATGTCGCATCACCTTTTTTTGACAAATATTGTTTCAGCTTTTCGGCCTCTTCCTTGATTTGTTTAACTGTCAATTTACGAATGCCTTTTTCCATTTCCTCCACAATGCGAGCGAAATGCGACCCTTCAGCCGCGGATACCCATGCCAGTCGCAGACGACTCTCGTTGATGCCCACTTTTTCCATTCTCTTCCAGAATTTCTCCGCCCGCCGTGCAGTATGTTGATTGGCGTTATTGTAATGGCAATCTCCGGGATGACATCCGGAAACGAGCACACCTCCGACACCCAACATCAGCGCTCGTTCGAGCCACACAGGAGAAACCCGGGCCGAGCACATGGTCCTTATGATTCGTACACTGGGAGGGTACTGTATTCTGGAGACGCCGGCAAAATCCGCTCCCGCGTAGGAGCACCAATTGCATGCAAAGGCCACTATTTTACCATGAGGATCATTCGCCAGCAAGCTGTCAATCTGGCTAATGATCTGTTGGTCCGTGAAGTGAGTCTGATCGACCGCTCCGAATTTGCACTCCGGCACACATGCCCCGCAACCCTGACACGCGGCCTGGATAACTTGATAATAACCCTGTTCTTTACCGCCCTCTATCGCATGATACGGGCAAACACGAGCGCACATTCCGCATGCAGTGCACTTGTCAGGATCAATAAATGCAGTGATGGCCGGGACTTTGACTTCCCCTTTGCTCATAAGGATGTTGGCTCTGGAAGCCGCGGCCGATGCCTGAGTTACCGAATCCTTGATGTCCTTAGGTCCCTCTGCAGCCCCCGCAAGGAATACACCGCCGATCGTTGTATCCACGGGTTTCAATTTCGGATGTGCTTCCATGTAAAAACCGTCTGTGTCCGCGGATAAGTTGAGGAGCCTCTGGATTGATCCCGAATCCTTCCGCTGCATGATCCCAACTGAAAGGATTACCGCATCCACGGTATAACGATAACGGGTCCCTAACAACGTGTTCTCGCCCAAAAGAGTGAGGTCGCCAGTGTTGATGTCCTCAATTATTTCACCTGGAATCCCACGAATAAAAGTGACTCCTTCGCGGCGTGCCCGTTGGAACAGATCTTCAAATCCTTTCCCGAAAGCGCGTATATCGAGGTAAAACACATAGATTTCGGTTTCGGGCCAGTGCTCCTTGATAAGGAGCGAATCCTTAATCGTGTTCATACAGCAGACATTACTGCAATACGGATTGCTGCGTTTGCTCCGGGAACCGATACATTGAATGAAAACTACCTTCTTAGGTCGTTGCCGATCCGACGGACGGATTAGCTCTCCTCCTGACGGGCCGCCGGCATTGATCAAGCGCTCGAATTCAAGGGTGGTGATTACATTTGGAAATCGGCCATAACCAAGCTCCGTGAGAGCTGTCGGATCATAGACATCCACACCTGTTGCCACAACTATGGTGCCCACATCAATGTCGAGGATCCGATCTTCTTCCGAAAAATCGATGCACCGGTGAGAGCACGCCTGGAAACATCTGTCACAGGCCACAATACCTTGATTATTAAGGCACAGATTCATGTCCACAAGGAAGGTGGATGGGACCGCCTGTGCAAAGGGAATGTAGATGGCACGACGGAAAGAGAGTCCCTCATTGAACTCGTCCGGTACCAATTGAGGACATGCTTGAATGCAATCTCCGCAGGAACTGCATTCTTTTTTCACGTATCGTGCTTTTTTGAGCACTTTGACGTGGAAATTCCCAATGTGGCCGTGAACTTCCTTGAGTTCCGAAAGCGTCAGCAGCTCGATGTTTGGATGTCGGCCTGCTTCGCTCATCTTTGGAGCGAGAATACAGATTGAGCAATCCATTGTGGGGAAGGTCTTGTCCAGTTGCGCCATGCGGCCGCCGATACTACCTGTTTTTTCAACCAAATACACTTTGTACCCGGCATCGGCCAAGTCCAGAGCGGCCTGAATACCGGCAACTCCGCCCCCAATGACCATAGCTTTGCGTAGTACCGGAACGGTTAACTCGTGCTGAGGTTTCAGTAGGGCGGCCCGATGGACAGCCATTCCCACGAGGTCCTTTGCCTTTTCAGTGGCGGCATCCTTATCGTGAAGGTGCACCCACGAGCAGTGCTCCCTAATGTTGGCCATTTCAAGAAGATAGGGATTGAGACCCGCCGCTTCACATGTAGCTCGGAAAGTCGGTTCATGCAATCTAGGACTGCATGATGCCACGACCACCCGAGTTAAGTTGTGTTCTTGAATATCAGACTTTATCAGCTCCTGACCGGGTTCGGAACACATGTATAAAGAATTCTTAGACAGAACCACTCCCGGCATGTTTTGAGCGAATTCCGCGACCTCTTCGCAGCGGACTGTGCCACCAATGTTCTTTCCACAGTGGCAGACATAAACGCCTATGCGCAAATCGCGGGAAACCGGATGGTCATCTTTAGCCTTGGATAGCTGTTTCAATTGGTCTTTTTTCCTCCGGTTCGGTCGAGAAGGCTTTGTCCAAATTCAAACCCTTTATCAAAAGCTGTAATATTCAGATCTTCACTCCCGGGCGGTATTGATGACAAAACCGCTTCTCGCATCGAATCATAAGTCACTACTCCGCCCAATGCGGCCAATGCGCCCAACATCACAATATTTGCTACTATTTTCTTGCCCATTTGTTCCGCAATCCGGGTGCAAGGAACTCGATATAGTGTTTTGACCTGAGGCTCGCTGTCCAATGTGACGAGATCATCATCCAGAATCAACACACCGTCTGAATTGATGGAACTCCCGTATGTCTCCATCGCTCCTTGGCTCATTATTACCAGAACACCGGGTCGTTCGACTTTAGGGTAATGGATAGTCTCTTTCGAGATCACAACATCTGCGCTGCATGATCCTCCGCGGGCTTCGGGGCCATAGCTTTGTGTAAATACCGCGTTTTTTTTCTCAAATAATGCGCCAGCTTTGCCCAGAATATGTCCGGCCAGGATAATCCCCTGACCGCCGAAACCAGCCAGTCTTACTTCAGATTTGACGGTCATGCTGCCCTGCCCTTTTGACGGGTGCCGGATTTTTGCTGGGCTCTGGCCACTACTTTGGAAAGATAATTTTGCAGAAAATCGGGCCGCTCCGTGTCTACGAATGCTCCGACGGTGATTTTTCCGCCCAGGGTGATCTCTGCATCCCTAGGATCCGCGCCGTTTTTTACCTGCGACATTTCTCTGTAATATCGCATTTCGTCAAGGCCTGAACCCAGCTTGTTTGGACGTCCGTACCCGATTGGACAGGGCGCGATCGCTTCAATGAAAGTGAAACCTTTCTTGTCAAAAGCACGGCAAATGGAATCCACGAGCTGCCTGGGATGATAAGTCGTCCATCGAGCCACGTACACGGCACCCGCAGCATGTGCCAAATGGGGTAAATTAAAACCTGGCTCCGCGTTACCAAAAGGAGTTGTAGTGGTCTTGGCCTCAAGCGGTGTAGTCGGGGCGACCTGGCCGCCGGTCATTCCATAGTTGAAATTATTGACACAAAGCACTTTAAGATCGATGTTTCTTCGAGCCGCATGTATTAAATGATTGCCGCCGATGGCGAAAAGATCGCCGTCACCGGAAAAGACTGTCACCTTGAGATCGGGCTTCGCCAAAGCAAGTCCCGTAGCGAACGCAATCGCCCTGCCGTGAGTTGTATGGTACGTGTCCATTTCAAGGTACCCGGCTACCCGACCGGTGCAGCCTATACCGGACACCACTGCGCACTCGTCCACAGTGTAGCTCTTGCGCATTACAGCCTCGATAAAACAGGTGAGCACGACACCCAGGCCGCATCCGGGACACCAAATATGGGGGATTCTCCCCGGCTTCAGGTATTTGTCGTATGGGTGCAGACCGTGATCTCTCTCGATCGCCTTATCTACAGCCTTTTTATCAAAAGGTTGAAGGTCTCTTAAAATTACATCCATGAATCCTCCGGACAATCTTGTTACAGCCGGATTGTTACAGGTATCTGCCGACAGCGTCCTCTATTTCTGCCGGCGTGTGCATTGAGCCACCCATTAAAGCCATGAGAACTACTTTTGCATTTGCTTTTGCAGATCGGTCCACCTCATGGACAATTTGTCCGTAATTGATCTCCGGCACGATAAAAGCATGAACCTGTTCAGCCAGGCTAGCTATCAGATCAGAGGGGAACGGCCAAACAGTAATAAGTCTCAACAGACCTACCTTCATGCCTCGCCTTCTGAGGTTCTCGACGGCTTGTCGGGCTGCCCTAGATGTGCAACCATAGGCAACCACAACTACCCGAGCATCCGCCGTCTCTATCATTTCCAATTGGATGATCTTGTCCGCGTTATTCCGAATTTTATCAACAATATGCCTGATATTGCGCTCCTGGACGACATCGGTAATGACGGGATATCCTCGTTCGTCATGCGTCAGGCCTGTCACGTGGACGTGGTATCCTTGTCCTGCTACTGCCATAGGAGACGGTAGTCGTCCGGTGGAATCAAATGGAAGATAGTCATCCGGAGTAGCAGACGGTGTTGGGCGCTCTATAATTTCCAGCTTATCCCTAGGCGGGATAACTACCTTCTCGCTCATATGCCCAACTACTTCGTCGGTCATCACAAAGACAGGCTGCCGGTAAATTTCCGCCAGATTGAACGCTTGCACAGTCAGATCAAAGCATTCCTGCGGAGAGGCAGGAGCCAGCGCTATACATCCATAGTCTCCGTGCGAGCCCCAGCGTGCTTGCATCATGTCCGCCTGTCCCACTAACGTGGGCAATCCCGTCGAAGGCCCGGCTCGTTGCACATCCACAACGACGCAAGGCGTCTCGGTCATCATGCCGAGGCCTATGTTTTCCATCATAAGCGAAAATCCGGGACCCGATGTGGAGGTCATGGACTTCATACCGCCCCATGATGCGCCCAAAATCGCGGCCATCGATCCGATCTCATCTTCCATTTGGATATAGACCCCTCCCACTTCGGGAAGGCGCCGAGCCATACGTTCGGCTATTTCCGTCGCAGGGGTGATCGGATACCCCGCAAAGAACCTGCACCCGGCCGTTAAGCCACCTTCCGCGCAAGCCGCATCACCATGAATAAAATGTTCGCCCGTGAGAATGTCTTTGGCGGCCATTTGATGTTCCTGAAGATCCTATTTTTCTGACAACGAAATGTAATTCCTAGACTTGTCCGCGGACCGGCTAATGCACGGAACAAATCTAATTCATTTATCGAACTAACCGGATTTCTTTAAGATGCGCGAGGAGGAAGTCCAAGATTCCCGGTTCATGATTTAAGATATCTTCTGTCCTTCCGGGAATATCGTTCGGTAACTTTCCGTATATCCTCTTCTGTGATCTTCTTGGCCTCCCTCAATTCGGTAAAAATGGCGAATTCCGGACAAATGAGGTTACAAAGGCCGCAATCTACGCAGTCCTGGGCAAGAAATACCAGTTCGGGAGGATGATAGCCCTTCGAATTAAAACGCTTACTCTCTATTAAACATCCATTAGGACAAAATTCGATACAAAAACCGCATCCTTTACAACGATTTTCAATGATGCGGACATCACCCTGTGGGATTGAGTGGGCTTCAGCATCCAGAGGCAGTCGCCATAATTTCACGTTATTTGCTCCTCATTGCACTCAACAATTATTTTTTACATTCTTTCGCGGAAAGAGTCAATTTAGAGGGCCGGATGGGTGAGCCCAGTGATGGAGACGAGGTAAATCAAACGCTAATAGATGTTCAGTTCAGCAGTCCACCAGACCGCTACCGAGCGCGTCAGCCGCCGCCCGATGACGTACTTCCCCCTGAAGTCTCAGCAATCTGGATCCATTTCACCTCTATGATTCTCCTTGGCCGCTGATCTTCCACACGAACGGAACTTTTTGCGTTCACAATGCGTTTCTCTTTATCTTCTTTTAATTGCTCTTCTGCCTGGGTCATCAGCTCGTTGACCTTAATTTTAATTTCGTCTTCAGGGTTCAACCTCATTGCCATTTTGCAGTGCTGTATCGTAGCATGGTACCGGGCTCCATTGTAACGCGCGGCCGCTGCATTCAACAAATAAAGAGGCAATCTTTCTATTTCCGCCGCCTTGTCGAATTGATTGTATGCTTCTGAGTATTTACCTTGACCAAAATACGTCAAACCTGTGTAGAAAATAGCCTCATGATCTTTAGGATCGATATCAAGCACTGCCGATAAGTCCGAACGTGCCTCCTTGTATTTTTTCAAACGATAAGAATTCAAAGCTCTATTGAACAATGCCTTCTTCATTTTTGGATCGATTTCGAGAGCTTTTGAATAGTATTTGTCTGCATCGTCGTAATTCTGGGCCCTATAAGCTTCCTTTCCCTTTGCAGTCCATTCCTCTGCAGATTCTGCCCATACAGGCCGTGCGCAGAGGCAAACAAGAATAACTATTACAACCACAGACGCACAAAAAGTTTTCATGTTCGGACACTCTATAATAAGGCTTGTTGGGAAATGCTTAGACGAATCATATAATAACTCTATCATAAATTGGTTGTTTGGAAAAGCAAAGAGCTGGCTATCGCGTGAGATTGACTGCACCCAGTGGCGTAGCGTCACTTACCTGTTATTGCAAAGACTGCATGAGGGACAGGCTTCCCGCCCCTACATTAGACCGGCAATCCCGCGTTCCGCGCGGGCTCTCTCACTGGCAACCACCCCATTCTTGAAGGCTTAGAGATTGCTTCCACCGCTCTTCAGACAGGTAGCGATGATACTTTTCCCCGGCACAGGAGAATGTCATTCATGTCTCGAGATCGCGATCCTGTTCATCCTCCACGCCTTGTTTCCCGCCATATTGACGAGCAAGCTTGGCGCCGAGATTGAGGGCTTTTTTATTGAGTTCCTCCGTTCCAGGCGGGACACGAGTCAGCAAAGACCTCTCCAGAGCCTTTCGGGTTACAATGCCCGTTAACTCGGAGATAGTACCTAGCGCTATAATGTTCGCGACCATAATTCTTTTCAATTTGTCGCGCGCTGTCTCCGTAAATGGGAGAGCAATAGCGCGGCTGCTTGGCGGGTGGAGCACAAGGTCTTTGTCAATAAGGACCCAGGCACCGGATTTCAAGTCCCAACAGTATGTGTCCGCAGCCTCCTGATTGAGGGCCAGCAGCACATCCACATGGTCGCACAATGGGTAATCTATTGGAGCATCACTGATAATTACTTCAGCCTTGCTCGCGCCGCCTCTGGCCTCAGGGCCGTAGGATTGGACCATAGCAACTTCACGGCCGTCAAAAACTCCTGCCGCTTCGGCCAACACGAGGCCTGCTAAAATCAGTCCTTGCCCCCCGGAGCCGGCCAAACGAACCTCGATTCTCGGGAAAGGCAATAAATTATGGCTTCTGTGGCTCATATCTTACCTGCTGTCCTTAATTTCGCAGCTGTGTCACATACTTGTTTGTAAGAATCCAGATATCTCGGTACTTCCTTTTCCACTAGTACCCCCAACGGAAAACGCCCTGCACGTTCGGCCTCGCTCATCTTCTCCCAGCGCTCAATTACCACTCCCATTTGTTTAAACTGTCTCATCATTTCTATTTGCGACGCCTGGCGGTTTAGCCTTCCGAAATTAACGTAGCAGGGAGAAAAGATTTCAACCACGCTGAAATCCGGCTTGGCAATCGCCTTTACCAGCAGCCTATCCATTTGATCCACGTGGAAGACAGTGGATCTGGCAACAAATGCTGCTCCAGCAGCAGCACATAAGGCGCTGACGTCAAAACTGGGTTCAATCTGGCCAAACAACGCAGTGGTGGCCTTGGCACCCAACGGCGTGGTCGGGCTGTACTGCCCGCCTGTCATACCGTAGGTCTCGTTATTCACGATGATAGCAACTATGTCCAAATTTCGACGGGCAGCATGAATAAGGTGATTGCCGCCGATGGCCAAAGCATCGCCATCACCCATGATAGTGATTACCTTCAGTTCAGGCTTCGCCAATTTGAGACCGGTGGCAAAGGTCAGGGCGCGACCATGCGTGGTATGTACGCTGCCTACATCCACATAAACCGGCAACCTACCCGAGCACCCGATCCCTGAAACCAATATAATATCGTCCTTGTTCAATCCGCTCTTCACAAAAGCTCGCACCAGCGAGCCTAACAATATCCCCAGGCCGCAGCCGGGGCACCAGACATGCGGAAACTTCTTATCATGGCGAAGCCATTCGTACACTACGCTGCGGCTCACGTGCGACATTATTTTACCTCTCGAAAGCGATCCAGGATCTCCGAGGGCGTGATCGTTGTCCCGTCCATCTTGCTCAATCCAAGAACATTTGTTCGACCGTCGTTCACACGCAAAACCTCACGTCTTAGCTGGCCGAGGTTCAATTCCGGCACGACCGCCGCAATTTTGCCCGAGAGCGCTTCTGACACCGACCTTCGCGGGAACGGCCATAATGATATGATCTGCAAGAGACCGATCTTTATGCCTCGCTCACGACCAATTCGTACTGCTGCCCTGGCCGAACGGGCTGTGCACCCATATGCAATTATTAACAGCTCCGCATCATCCAATTGAAAGCTCTTGACGTTTTCCAAATAAGGGAATTGGCGGCTGATCTTGCCAAAAAGCCTCGAATAGAACGGGGCGACTTCATCAGGTCGGCGAGTGGGAAACCCTCGTTCATCATGCGTCAATCCGGTTACGTGGTAACGATAACCTTCTCCGAAATCAGCCAGCCGCGGGATAAGGCTGCCGTCCGTCTTATACGGTATGTACCAGTCGGGAGGAACGGTCGGACGTCGGCGGTTCAGCACCTCGATTTCCTCAGCGCCCAGTAAGACAACTTTTTCGCGAGTATGTGACACCATTTCGTCCGCTAAAACAATAACCGGAGTTCGGAACCGTTCAGCATGATTGAATGCCTCGACCGTGACTTGGAAACATTCGTCGACAGTGGCTGGACACAAAACTATCGCAGGATGGTCCCCGTGCGTTCCCCACCGGGCTTGTTGTATGTCCCCCTGAGCGGCTGTCGTCGGCATTCCCGTCGAAGGGCCGGCACGCATCACGTTCACCACGACCACCGGAACTTCGGCCATGCAGGCGTACCCTAGGTTTTCCTGCATCAGTGAGAAGCCGGGTCCACTGGTGGCTGTCATTGCCTTGCGGCCGGCCAGACTCGCTCCAATACAAGCCCCTAGGGATGCTATTTCATCTTCCATCTGGATAAAGATGTCCCCGCGCGGAGGGAGTTCGCGGCTCATCAGCTCCATGATTTCACTGGATGGAGTGATAGGGTATCCCGCGTAAAAATTGCACCCCGCGGCGAGGGCCCCTTCTGCTATGGCTTCGTTTCCCTGGATCAGTCTTGCTCTACTCTTTTGCATTTTCATCCTCTTCGTGGGATGATTTCGGGGCAATTCTTTCCGCGCTATGGTCTTGGCTCACCATTGACCCCGGTGTTTGGGGAGACGGACCTGCGGACGAGCGTTTGCCCGTCGATTCAGGCCTTTCTTCGCTGACGGCTATAGCGAAATCCGGGCAAAGCTTTTCGCACATGTGACAAGATATGCACTTATCCGGGTTGGCCAGATACGGATACCCCCATTCATCCTTTTGCAGAGCCTCGCTCGGACAAAATGCCACACAGTTGCCGCATCGCTTGCACCAGGCAGGATAAAAGCTTACCTTTGGCGATTCTTTTTCGGATTCGGTCTTCTCAATTTCTTTCGATTTCATGAGTGTATGTTGCTATTCCTTACGCAGGGTTGCACCCTCGTGTATTGCTGTTTGACCAAGACTTGAATTTTGGGCGCTCCTATCAACTATTGATTTAAATAAGACAAATCTACTGTTAGTATAGCAATTTCATTCCTTCTCGGCGAACAATTCCAAACGACAATGATTAAGAGAAGGGAGTTTGGCTCGCACCTCTTTGATTCGTTTGAGATCAATCGTGCCAATAATCAATTCAGGGCTCTCTCCGGCTCCGGCAATCAGAACACCAAATGGATCAAAAATGCTGCTGCGGCCGCTGAAAGCGCCGCGGGTAAGGTTGGCCCCACCCATATAAATGGTATTTTCAATGGCTCTGGCTTTCAGCAGCGTCAGCCAGTGCTCTTCTTTGAGCGGACCTGCATACCACGCGGAGGGCACGACAATGAGTTGAGCGCCCTGGAGAGCAAGGTTTCGGAACAGCTCCGGGAACCTCAAATCGTAACAGATTGCCACTCCTATACGAACACCTTTGATCGTGAAAATCGGCGGCAAATCAACCCCGGGGATCATCCGATCCGATTCCCGGACACTCAATGCATCAAACAGGTGGATTTTATGATAATTATGCAGGATCTTCCCTTCCGGCGCGAGGATCACCGCTGAATTATGGACCCTATGGTCTCCTGGCTCGCTTTCCCAAAATCCGGAAACAATGTGAAGCCCATATTTGCTCGCCAATCCTGCCAGAGAATTGACAAACAGCCCGTTCAGTGGCTCGGCCACCTTGTCCAGAGAGTGACCTTGCTCAGGCAGCGCCATAAACATTTCCGGGAATATGATCAAATCGACCTTCTCGGCAGTGGCTCTTTCAGCGAGTTCATTTGCGAGCGCAAGGTTCTCCGCAGGGATGGTGCTTCCTTCAACTTGGGCTAAGGCAATTATCAGTTGCACATGTTTAATAGTCCTCGATAGCGCCGGAAAGGATCTCGCAATCATAACGATGCCATATTGTACGGTTCAGGACCGGATCAGTCATTTGGAATTCGTACGAATCACCCACCACCAAACCGGCTATGGTACCGATAGTCCCGGAAAAAAGAACTACTCCGTTTCCGAAGCCTCCGATCCTGGTTTCAATGTCCTTTAACCAATATTCCGGTGGCAGAAGAGCCGAGCACAGGTCTTTCTGGTACAGTGACCTCTTGCCATCCTGCAAAACCCAACACGTGAGTTCCAGTTCCGCAAAATGTCTTTTAACTTCGTCGTACGGCCACACGTCCTGCGCCATTATATTGAGACACATGTTCTTGGCTTTTGGTATCGAATGCGCCTCCAGTCTACGATCAGTATGGTCCGATCCGACTGTGATAAATAATTCATCATTGTGCCTGAGCAGTACGTATTCCGCTTCGCCCGAAGTCTTATCACCGTGAACCTGCACTGCATCGCTGGTCGTGAGCAAGTGGTTTCCCAGAGCAAAGAGTGTCGGGATGAACTGCGGAGCAGGCACACCCATTTCAGCCAGCTCATCAATGTGATGCTGGATCGCGGCTCTATCGCTACCGGCCCATCCCGCGTTGAAGATGCGCCTGACTGGAAATTGGATTTCTGAGATTTGAGAACTCAGTCTGTCGACGCGAAGCTTCAGAATGTTTTCCACAGCAATTCATCCCTACATTGAATCAGCGTTGGAGAGTGAATGCACCATACGCTGAAGAAGTTAGGGCAAAGTTCGGCCTGTAATTCAGCAGTAAGACCGGCAACTTGCGGGTCCTTGTGAGCCACCAAACACCATTAATAGAAGGGCGTTGCGCCACCGCGGACCGGCAAGATGCCGGTCCTACCAAACTATATCCCCAAAAAGGCCTTTCTTATCTCATCGGATTTGAGCAATTCGTCCGCTGGTCCATGTTTCGTTATCCGGCCCGTTTGTAATATATAAGCCCGATCCGATATCTCCAGTGCCTCTCGCACGTTTTGTTCGACAAGCAGTATAGTGAGGCCCTGCTCTTTCAGCCTCCGGACCGTGTCCAGCACCTCATCCACCAGGAACGGCGCAAGCCCCAATGAAGGTTCATCCAGCATCAATATCTTGGGGTTGCTCATCAATCCCCTGCCTATGGCTACCATTTGCTGCTCCCCGCCTGACATGGTGGCCGTGGCCTGGTCTCGACGGTTCTTTAATGCAGGAAAGAGATGGTAAACGAATTCGAGATTGGCCTGCTTGCGGTCTTCATCATCCAGAGTGTATGCGCCCAACAACAAGTTTTCTTCTACGGAAAGCGGTTTGAACAATCTGCGATCTTCCGGAACATAGATGATACCCAGTCGAACGATCTCTTCTGTGTGCCGCGACCTTATATCCTGGTTATCAAAAATAATTTTCCCGGAGTATGCGGGCTGCGAGGCCATGATGGCCTTGAGAAGAGTCGATTTGCCCGCTCCGTTTGCGCCCACAACAGAGACTGTCTCTTCGGGAAATACTTCAAGACTCACACCGTGAACAACTGTTGCAACACCATATCGGACCCTGATGTCCTCCAGTTTGAGCAGGGGCTGGGAACCCGGCTGAGCCGGACCGCTCTCGTTTTTTTCAGTTTCAGACAAGCTCCGCGCCTCGACCTGAATGTTGCGTCACGTAACGTTCTCCCAAATATGCTTTAATTACTTCAGGGTTCAGGACTATTTTCGCAGGGTCTCCCTCTGCGATAAGCAATCCGCTGTCCAACACCATAACGCGGTGTGATAGTTTCATAACCAGCTCCATTACGTGTTCGATCAACAACACAGTGATCTTAAGCTCGCCATGTACCCAGCGGATTAC
>JBKQRG010000469.1:0-22033 GCA_052144015.1 Desulfomonilaceae bacterium | reverse complement strand
GCGCGCTCATCCAACAAAGAAGCTAGCAACTCGAAGCGCTTTCTGATATTGTCTTCATCATTCATGCCCCCGCTCTATAGTAAACGCGAAATCAAGTTGCAAGCACTATTTTGTGACGAGCCCTTACCATCTCCACATCCAATATCGAGGACGGATTCGGATCCCTGCAAATCCAGTTTTGCGATAAGTTCCTGTGCCCATTCGAACTGCCCTGAAGAATTCTGAGCGTAATCCTTCGCACTCCATTTATGTGGTTCCGGTTGCATAAGGTATGTACCCTGGAATTCCTGTTTCTTCGGGATTAGAAACACCTGCTCTGAAACTACGTGATTAGGCGATTCTACGTCAACCTGAATGATGCGGTGTGTCGACACGTATCATCGTGTTGAATGGTCGGGCAGGGTTAATTCGTTTAATTATTTTTTAAGCCAATAAAATAATTGCAGACACGGTCCTTGGATGGATAAATTATACCTTCTCACGAATCCTTCATTCCCAAAAGCTGTCACAAATCTGTCACACGGGATTCCTCGAAATGGTTTGATTGTGGTTTTTACTGCATTCGGGATGCAGGGGTGGCTGGTTCAAATCCAGTCGTCCCGACCAGCAAAATCATTGAATATCAGGGTGTTGTCGTGGAACACTGCACCCTGATTTTTCTTCATCCGGAGCCTTTTGGCACTTTTTTGGCCCCCTTTTCATTGTCTTCTTCTTCGAGTTCATCTACAAAGTCCAACTCTGTCCACCCGTTGTCGAACTTCATATCGTCCACGGCCCGAAGAAGTTCCTCATGAGAAACTCGTATATACCTGTCGGCGACAGACCTCTCAGTAGAATGCCCCACGATAAAGTTACGAATCGTCGGGTCCTTACAGACCTTTTTTCAAGACGCAATTTCCTAAACCTATCTTGTGAGTCATTAGGAGGGTGCAAAATATGTTTCCAATAATAAGTTGACAACAAAAGCTCACTGGATTAATCTATAAAGGAGATATCTTGTGTTTCTCCAGTAGACCTCGCGTCAAGGACTTCGGGCGGCATGCAAGGATACAGATCCTAGGACATAGGCCCCGTGCCGAGGACGTGACGGCGTAATTCAAGCCTACTCATCCCCGTTCACACTAGCCCTTGTTCATAACCGTTAACGCACTCCTACCAATGTAAGGTGTGCTCTTGTCAAAAGGAATTTGAAATGAGTATCAAAATTTATGTGGGAAATCTGTCTTTCGATTCGAACGAAGCGGACCTAAAAGGGCTCTTTGGAACGTATGGGGAGGTAGAATCCGCGAAGGTCATCACTGATCAATTTACGAGTCGGTCTCGGGGATTCGGGTTCGTCGAAATGAGCAACCGAGAAGAAGGTCTCAAGGCGATCCAGGAATTGGATTCCAAGGATCTCGGCGGCCGTACATTGAAAGTCAACGAGGCCAAGCCCAAAACGGACTCACGTGATCGCAACAGGGGCGGTGGCGGCCGTGGCGGTGGCGGTTCTCGCTGGTAACCACAAGTCATCATTAATTATTTAACTGGGAAGGCGGGGCTTGTAAAAGAGTCTCGCCTTTCTAAAAAAACACTCGCCGGGCGAGAAAGCAATCCCCGATGATTCACGGGAATTCTCTCTTGGCTCCGGCGGGACTTGAATTATTAAGATCTTCGTTTCCCAACTAAGAGGTTCCAATTTATGCCCGGAGTTGTTGTCAGAGAAGACGAATCCTTTGAAAATGCGCTAAGGAGGTTTAAGAAGCAACTCCAAAAGTCAGGAGTTCTCGGAGAGGTCAAAAAGCGTCGGGCCTACGATAAGCCCAGTGTTAAAAAGAAAAAGAAATCCCTTTTGGCCCGCAAAAGGCTTCTCAGAAAACTACGGAAAATGCAACGTACGAGGCAAAGATAATTTTATTCTGAACACCGTTGCTCTCGATTGCACGGATTGCAAGAGATCTGCTTCAACAAAAAGCCATGACACCCACTAAAGTTAAAATTGCCAGCAAAGGATTAAACAAACGGCTTATTAAGGACGTTCATGCCGAATTGCAGGCGGCACTGAGAAGTGCAAGTTTATGGAATAATCTGGATTATTTCGAAATGTCCATTGCCGTGAAAAAAAGAGAGAATGCTCCTTTTCCCAGTTTCGAATGGCTTTCATGCGCACCTGTCACTAGTGACGGACATCATTATATCTATATCGGTACTGTTTTTAAGGGTAGGCACAATTTAATTTTTGTCGGCAAGACTTCTAAAGGATTCCACGCGGCATGTGAAGTAGCGAACATGTGTGCCCAAGAATTGAGAGCCTAGTTCATGATCACGCAAGAATTTTATGTTAATGGCGGATTTTTAGGACTTACTCCGCGGTTTCAGACATAGTGTAATCGAATCTCGGATTGGGTTGCCCGGAAAGTCTATTCACTCGCCTCTTCAGAAGGCCTCTATAAAAAAAATACTCTTCTTGGATGGCGCCAACCGTGATAAGGGTTCCTAGCTGCAACTTAGTCCCAATTCCGGAAATGTCTCGTTGTCTCACTCCAGGCCAGCGGACTTGGTAAAGGTTCCAAAGATCACACCTTCTTCACAATTGTCACCGAGCGGACTACTTTTCTTGAATTTAGAGGGATTAAAAAGACTTTTTGAGCAAGTGATCACAGTATGCATGGGCGAGATGAGGCAAGAATGCAACCGGAAACCCCAATATTGATCTCAGACCTCGATGTAGCATTCATCGGAACATTCGTTCCAAGAACCTGCGGGATTGCGACATTCACTCAAGATTTGGGTACTTCCCTAAAACAAGAAATGGGAGGCAAACCATATCGCGTTGTTGCCATAACCGATCGAGCAGGAGGGTACGATTACCCTGCTGAGGTTACGTTTGAGATTCGGCAGAATGTAATTCGAGATTATGCTCGTGCAGCCGAATATCTTAACGGCTCATCGACCCAGATGATTAGCCTACAGCACGAATTTGGAATCTACGGGGGTGATGCGGGGAAGTACCTTTCCGCGCTGCTGTGCCATCTGAAAAAACCTGTAATAACAACCTTACACACGATTTTGGATAACCCATCCAAAGATTACCGCGAGTCGTTCGAGGACGTCATAAATTACTCTCAGCGAGTGGTTACCATGAGCCAAAAAGGGGCCCGTATGCTTCAGGAAATATACGGCGTTCCTCAGAACAAGATCTCGGTCATACATCATGGCGTTCATGACGTCCCTTTTGTTGATTCCAACTTCCATAAGGAAAAGTTCAATGTGGAAGGACTGACGGTTCTTCTCACATTCGGATTGCTCAGCCCCAATAAGGGCATAGAAACAGCCCTGGAAGCACTACCCTATGTTGTGGAGAAACATCCGGATACTGTTTACATCGTTCTTGGAGCAACGCACCCCGAAATCAAAAAGATTGATGGCGAGAAGTATCGGTTATCTTTGGAACGAAAAGTGATGGATCTGAAAATAGGGGACAATGTGGTATTCCACAATAGATTTATTGATCTGCAGGAATTAACCGAGTATATGTCCTGTTGTGATATTTATTTGACCCCCTATTTGGCCAAAGAACAGATAACATCGGGTACGCTTGCGTACGCCGTGGGGATGGGCAAGGCCGTGGTGTCTACCCCTTATTGGCATGCAGAAGAATTGCTCGCGAATTCTCGGGGAGTGCTTGTAGATTTCCGCGATGTTAAGGGTATGGCCAAGGCTCTGAACAACTTGATCCGCGATTCCCGGCGGCGGAACAAGATGCGTAAAGCAGCTTACGAGTACGGGCGCACAATGGTGTGGCGAGAGGTGGGTCGTCAGTACTTGGAAATGTTTGTACAAATGCTTGGTAAGCGAAAGGATGTGAAAGTAAAATCTTCTTGGAAGCAAAAGATGCTTCCCCTGATTACTCTTCCGGAGATAAACCTCAATCATTTGGTGTCTTTGACGGACGATGTGGGTCTGTTGCAGCATGCGTACTTTGGTGTGCCGGATCGTAATCATGGGTACAGCGCTGATGACGTCGGTCGTGGACTTGCCGCACTCATGAATCTTTATAATCAACAAAAAGACGAACAGATTCTTCCTTTCATCCTAACCTACATCAGCTTTTTGAATCATTCGCAGACAGAAACAGGCCATTTCCATAAATTCATGTCCTATGATCGAAGATTTCAGGATGAGCAAGGAACCGACGATACGTTGGGCAGAGTGCTTTGGGGACTCGGAGCCGTCGTGAGATGGGGTCCAAAAGAACAAATAAGGGCCTTGGCCCAGAATATAATGGCCAAAGCCGCTCCGAGAATACTGGAAATTGAAGCACCCAGGGCCAAGGCCTACGCGATTGTAGGAATGTCCCATCTTTTGCACAAATTCGTGGGAGCAAGTCAATTTAAGCGGCTCCTGATCCAGCTGGCCGATAGTCTTGTCAGCCTGTACAAAGAGAACCGAAGTAACGACTGGCATTGGTTCGAGAACGCAATAACTTACGGAAATGCGAAAATCCCCGAGGCATTGCTACGTGCCTTCCAGGTAACCCAAACCGAAGAATACCTGGAGGTTGCAGTGGAATCGTTGGATTTTCTTACCAAGCAGCAGTGGAATGGAGTCTATTTCGAGCTTATCGGTAATGAAGGTTGGTACCCGAAAGGCGGGGAACGAGCTCTCTTCGGACAAGAATCCATCGACGCAGGTTATTTGGTGGAAGCATACGTTGCGGCTTCAGAGGTAACGAATGACAGTGAGTACCTAAAATTCGCTCGTCTTGCTTTTGATTGGTTCCTGGGCAGAAACAGATTGAACACTCAGCTTTACGATTTCGCGGACGGCTCGGTAGCCGACGGTATCGATTCCAATGGGATCAGTACTAATAGGGGAGCGGAATCCGTTGTATGCTATCTTCTTGCAGTCTTGGGTCTTTCCGAACTGAAGTCCCAAACGATTCAACTTTCAAAATGAGAACTCACTTCTTGCACGGCTGTCTATTGAGCATAAGAAGAGTGCAGAAATGAAAATAGCTTTGGTAATTCCGCGGAACAGCTCTGACTCTCGAAGGAGTTTCTACGATTATAAGTTTGGCGCGACATTCCTCCTGTCGAGAAAGCATATTTCATATCTCTTGGCCATCCCCACCCTCGCGTCTCTAACCCCGTCACAACACGAGATTAGGGTTTTCGACGAAAACATTGAAGACATTGATTATGGATGGAAGGCAGAGCTTGCGGGAATCACGGTAAGGACGATGTTTGCCAAGCGAGCCTATGAGATATCAGAAGCCTATCGGGCGAGAGGAACCAAAACGGTCTTGGGCGGTATACATCCTTCAATGTGTCCCGAAGATGCTCTTCCGCACTGCGATAGCGTTGTAATCGGTGAGGCGGAAGATATTTGGCACACGGTTTTACAGGATGCCGAAAATGGTAACTTAAAGAGGCTCTACAAGGCCGATAGGTTCGCCAATCTAGCGGCTGCTCCAATGCCCGACCGTTCATCACTTTCGCAAGGACGATATCTCCTCGATATTCTGCAGACGTCAAAAGGTTGCCCGTTCCATTGCGAATTTTGCGCCGTGCACGCCTTTGACGGACAGACGATTAGAAACAAAACCATAGAGCAGGTCATCTCTGAGATTCAGAGTATCAGCAGTCATGCCCCATATAAGAAGAAACAGGCGATATTCTTTGCCGATGACAATATTATCGCCAACAAAAAATTCGCCAAGGAACTGTTTTTGGATCTAAAGCCACATAACATCAACTGGATGTGTCAGGCATCCATCAACATTTCACAAGAGGCCGAGTTACTCGAATTGATGAGGGCGAGTGGGTGCGGGGCCGTCTTCATTGGCTTTGAGTCGACGTCCCAAGAGAACCTTGCGATGATGCAAAAGGGAGTTAATCGAAGATTTGACTACTTGGAAGCGATCAGAAGAATACAATCATACGGTATATTGGTTCACAGCTCATTTATCGTGGGTTATGATTTCGATTCCCAAGCAACATTTGACGAATTAATAGGTTTTATTCGAGAAGCAAACCTATTAATGCCATTGATTAATATCCTCACTCCCTTGCCTGGAACCAGGTTATTCAAGCGTCTTGAAGCGGAGGGCAGGATTCTTCACAAAGACTGGAGCAAATATGACACCCAACATGTTGTCTTTTCTCCAGCCAATATGTCTGCAGAGGATCTGTTGCAGGGATACAGAAGGGTCATGAGATCGGTCTATTCATTTGATTCGATATTGAGAAAGCTGGACTACTACTGGGCAAGGGACTTTTGGAAAGATTCCAATGAATTTGATCCGGTGAAGTCTGCGTACCGAATTCTCTTTGCCGCCCGACTCGCGACATTGCTCATTTCCACTAATATCGACCGCTCCAAGTTTATCATGAAAATAATGCCGCATATGTTTGACAAACGGGTCAGAATATCCACCATACTTGCATTGATGAACTACAACGATTTCGCTTACGCCCCATGAGCCTGTGGGCAAACCCCGAACAAACCTTGCTTACGATTCTGCTGCGGCGCCAAAGCCCATGTCGCAACCCATTCCAGGAGAAGATTTGTGACTCGTGCCAACAGGACCTGGACCACAGATACCTGGTAGACTGCTTTCCTGGCATGCATTCCGACGGGCGGGTGGTGCAATAGAGGCGAAAGAGTTATTCGGGTAGAAAAATTTTAATGACAGTGCTAGATTCCATCGCAAATGAAAGTTAGGAGTGAATGGAGACGGGGCTGGTTGGAAATCTCTTGGCACTTTCTTGGTCTTTGCCTCCCCAAGAGAACTGATGAACCCAACCGTGTTCAATGAATATTGATTTTCAGGGGAATCTCAGCGAGACGGCTCCGGAATTAGCTTGTTGTAAACATTCGGGATGGAGAGGTCGCTAGTTCAAATCCAGTAAGTCCCGACCAGCAGTTTGAGGTGGTCCGGCCTAAGTTGCTCCACATGACCGGTTTTCTTATGCACAATTCTAAAATCGAGCGGTATTCAAGCTTTTTCTCTGCCGGATAATCCTCAAATCAGGTTGTAGACAATGCAATTAACACCTCTATCGGAAATTGAAAGACGTATAAGAGAACTTCAATCCGCAATGGCTAAAAATGGCCTAGATGGCGCCCTGATAATTCAGCGGGTCGATCTGTATTATTTTTCGGGGACAGGTCAGGACTGTCATCTATTTGTGCCGGTAGATAGCACACCTCTTCTTTTAGTAAGAAGGACTCTTGAGAGAGCACGTGAAGAATCTCCGCTCGAATCCATATCCGGAATCAAGAGTTTTTCCCATTTAAAAAAGAGCATTGAATCAGCCTGCTCCGGTCGCATGGAAAGTCTGGGGATGGAGTTGGACGTGCTCCCGGTCAATAATTATAAGCTTTATTCCGAACTGTTTCCGAATGTGATTATCAGTGACATCTCCCCGTTAATAAGAGAAATCAGAATGATCAAGTCCGATTACGAGCTTGAAATCATTCGGCGAGCCGGACGCATGAATGATTCGCTATTTTCAGAAGTGGGAGAGATCATCAAGGAAGGAATGTCAGAAGTCGAGTTCGCAGGCCTCCTGGAAGCTCAGTACAGAAAAAATGGGCACCAGGGGGTCGTAAGAATAAGGAGCTTCAATAACGATATTTTCTATGGCCATCTGATGTCCGGCTCAAATTCGTCGGTGCCAAGTTCTCATTTTGGGCCCACAGGCGGACCTGGACTCAGTCCGTCCATGCCCCAAGGGGCCGGGTCCAAGATTATCAAACGACATGAGCCTATCAGTATCGACTATGTGGGGGTAGTGGATTCGTACATGGTGGATCAAACCAGAGTTTTCTTTTTGGGCGATCCTCCGGACAAATTTCTGAAAACCCATTCCGTTGCTTTGGATATTCAAAATGCGCTAATGAAGAATGGCCGTCCGGGAACAAGAGCGGAGCAACTCTATGAAATTGCAGTGCATATGGCTGCTGAAGCGGGTATTACTAAAGGTTTTATGGGTTACCCTCATCCAGTGCCGTTTATTGGGCATGGTATTGGATTGGAACTGGACGAATTGCCCGTCCTAGGGAAAAAATCTCCTTATGTTTTGCAGAAGGGAATGGTGATGGCCGTGGAGCCCAAATTTATTCTGCCCGGTGAAGGGCTAGCGGGCATTGAGAACTCATTTGTTGTAACAGAGACAGGATTGGAAAAGTTGACCAAGTTTGATGATAATATCCAGGTTCTAAACTAAAATTGAAGTCTAAGGCACGACATCTGGGAATCAGGAGTAATAATGAAACCCAACAAGATCGACCATATTTGCATAGCGGTCAAGAACCTCGGCGAAGCCCGCATTATCTGGGAACCCCTTTTGGGCAAGGACAAGCCGGATGATGAATATGTGGATGAGTTGGAGAAGATCAGGGTGGCTCGTTATTGGATAGGAGAGGTTGGCTTCGAACTTATGGAATCAACAACTCCCGACGGTGATGTCGCCAAATTTATCGAGAACCGAGGCGAAGGCGTTATGCTCATCAGCCTCAATGTGGATAATACACGTGAGGCTGTCAAAGATCTCCAGGCCAAAGGCTATCCCTTCATACCGGATTCTCGTGGGGAGATTGCGCGTCCATTTCGTGACTGCGAGTTTGCATTTGTCCATCCTAAGAAGCTGAATGGCGTTTTAACTGAAATAATCGATTATAAATGTAAGTGAGGATTAATAAGAACTGCATGCGCGGGCTTTAGAAGCTTTGGCTGGCGCGAACAAGAACATGTGAGAGTTTTTTCCGCGGCACTCATCACCTATTCAGGCCACAACCGCGGGTAAGCGGCCGCGACCGATATAAATAGATAATTGAACTGCCCTGGCTGGGGAGTCGGAAAACCGCAAAAAACTTTCGACGAGCTTTCTCCTATGATCGTCTCTTCTCTTTCCCTGGACCAAGGGCTGAATGAATTTCAGGAAGTGGACCTCTGTCCTACAATCCACGACCAGACATAGTCGAAACTGCCCGATGGCTGCAATGCGTTTGGAGATGTCGAAAGACATTTGTGACCAGGGATGCCGCCTAATATTTTGAAATTGGCTTTCCGCTGGACGCCCAAATCCTAAATACCTTAAGATGAAAAGAGAGGGGGATATTGCCGAAAGCGATAGCCGCGGTTATCTGGTTTATTGCAGTATCTTTGTCCAGAGGAGCAGCGTAATGGAAATATTTTATATTATAATTGTCGTGCTAGCGGGAGCTTGTGCACCGGCACAGGCCGGCATAAATTCAGTACTGTTGCGACTGTGGGCTGGGGATGTAATTCTGGCGGCTACGATTTCGTTTGCCGTCGGCACGCTCGTACTGCTGTTTTCTGTCCTAGTATTACGTATTCCATGGCCCGGTTTCGGTAAAGTGACACAACTTCCGTGGTGGCTGTGGACCGGTGGACTCATGGGGGCCTTCCTGGTAACTACCACTGTTGCAGCCGCTCCTATTTTGGGAGCGGCGACTATGATTGGATTTATGGTTGCAGGCCAGATGGTCACCAGCCTATTTTTAGATCACTGGGGGCTTGTAGGGTACCCGGTTCATCCAATCAACATTCCCCGAGTTATTGGTGCCATTTTGCTGGTCAGTGGAGTCATCATTCTCAAGAAGTTCTGATTATTGGAGGTGTGTTATGAAAAAATCGATTGGCGCGAGGACCATAATTTATCCTGCCCCGATTCTTGTGATTGGCACGTACGATCGAGAAGGGAAATCTAATGTCATGACAGCCGCCTGGGGAGGCATATGCTGTTCCAGCCCTCCGTGTGTTGCGGTTGCCTTGCGGAAAGCTACGTACACTTACGGGAATATCGTCGTGCAGCAGGAATTCACAATCAACATTCCTTCCGAGTCACATGTCAAGGAGGCTGATTATTTCGGCATGGTATCCGGAAAATCGGAGAACAAGTTTGCTCAGGCAGGGCTTACGCCGGTAAAAGCAGAAACTGTCAATGCTCCATATGTGAAGGAATTCCCGCTGATCCTGGAGTGCAAAGTCATTCACACCATAGAAATAGGTTTGCACACACAATTTATCGGTCAAATTCTGGATGTCAAAGTGGACGAGGAATATCTAACCCCAAAAGGATATCCTGATATAGAGAAAATTAAACCTTTTCTATTTGCAGTGGAGGCCAGCGGATATTATGGATTGGGACCTTACCTTGGGGATGCCTTTTCGGTAGGCCGGGAAATCCAGAAGAAGCCATAAATGCGTTGAATAATTGGACAAGGGAGCACACACAACATGGATAGCAGAGCAACAGATGGGAACCATTGATGAAACAAAATTTGTGGTGAACGGGTCATGAGCGAGTACCAGTACTATGAATTCCGGGCTATAGATCGCACGCTGACGCAGGCACAGATGAACGAGCTAAGGGCCGTTTCCTCGCGCGGTCGAATCTCGCCTTACAGCTTCATCAACGAATACGAGTGGGGTAATTTTAAGGGCGATCCAGACAGGTGGATGGAGAAATACTTCGACGCATTTCTTTATCTTGCGAACTGGGGCACTCGTGAGTTCATGCTGCGTGTACCAAGATCATTGCTGGATTTGGCCACCGCACAAGAATATTGCTCAGACGGCAGCCTCTCCTGTCGTAACAAGGGTAGCGACCTCATTCTGTCATTCCATTCAGAAGAAGAGGAATCCGAATGGACTGAGGGAGAGGGCTGGCTGGGATCCCTTGTACAGTTAAGGTCGGACCTGATGCACGGCGACCATCGCTGCCTGTACCTCGGATGGTTGCTCGCAGTACAGATGGGTGAGTTCAATGATGATGATCTCGAACCACCTGTGCCGGCAGGTCTCGCAGAGTTAAAAGGGTCTCTTCGAAGTCTGGTGGATTTCCTGCGTATCGATGGTCACTTGGTCGCTGCGGCCGCAGAAAAGAGCGAGGACGCGACTGCCGTATCCTTGTCTAAGGAAGAAATTTCCAAATGGGTGGGCAAATTGTCGTTGAAGGAAAAGGACTCGGCGCTCCGGAGGTTGCTCGGAGGCGAGCCTTCGCACGTCATCGCTGAACTTAGACAACGTGCTCTGCGCGAGATCCGTGGCAAATCGGAGTATGGCGCTCGCCGGCGAAGTGTGGGCCAGATTCTCGCACGCTGCGAGGAAATCGAGAGGCAGCGACGCAAGCAATGAAGAGCCATTAATAAGCAAAAAGCGGCTCGGCTGAACGTTCTGTCACCTCCACATAACTCGGCACGGAAAATCCAGGGCCTCACAAGAAATAGCCAATCACATATTGCAGACCTACGACAGAGATCAAAATCGCCAGAGCCGGCCTAATAATGGCTGCGGGAACGTATTTTGGGGTTCTAGCTCCCAGATACATCCCTACGAATCCACCTATGCCAAAGAGAAACCCGGGCAGCCAGTCCGGCGAAACAGCTTCGCCCGCTGTAGCAAAGTATGGTCCGATCAATGGATAAAAGATTACTCCCCCAATTGAAGTTACGCATGTTCCCATCAAAGTCGCGCCGGCAATCGTATGGATGGGAAGGTGAAAAAATGAGACAATGAAAGGCGCGATAATCGCTACTCCACCTATTCCGTAAATACCTCCGATCAGTCCGACGATCAGAGACAGAATAAAAAGACAGGTGGTGTGGAAACTGAAGCATTCCCGAAAAATTCGTACTCCGTCCGTGTGAGAGACCAGCTTATCGTGCATATAGCCGAAGATTTTAGTTGACTGGGACCATTGTCAGGCCGTAAAATAGCCTCCTTTCTCATTTTATCTTCCGCGATTTTTGCCGCGGATTCTGCTGCTCCCCTGTCTGCGATGAGTTGATAAACCATTCTGCCGCCGATGTGTAAAAGCACCAACCCTGCAAACAGCTTAAACGGCCGCGGATCGGGCAAGTAAAGTATACGTATGATCATACCTAGAAACAAACCGGGAAAAGTCCCTGCAATGATATTCCAAGCAAGGGGCCAGTTCATCCTGCCTTCGCGAAAATAGCCATATACTGCACAGGGAATTCCGACTATGTTGAAAACCAAATTTGTGGGCGATACGGCCGGTGAGGTAAAACCGAGCACGCTTACTTGGAAAGGCAAGATCAGGACCGCGCCCGAAATTCCACCCATGGAAGTAAAAAAAGAAATCGCTAAGCCTACGAGTGGCGGAATCCACGCAGCCGTGTCCACGCCGGATACGGAAAAAGTCATTATAGCCTCCCAATAGAAAACGATCTATTGGATTGAGCTCTGGTTTTTACAATTAACTTTTAGGCCATTGAGCCTTTGAGGTTTACTAAGAGTTGGTCTCCGAATGAACAAATATCGAAAAAAAAAGAAGCTGAGCGTCCAAGACGCCGCAGATATGCTGAAGAGACCACCCTCAGACTACTTTTCTTTTTTAACCATCTGAAGCAGATAAAATTACCCCCCAATATGAGCTTTGTTTAAGCTTGAATTAAATTGTTTTTGGCGTCAATAACAACCAGAAAAAATGCACTCATTTGCATTGATTAATGCGATGAGAAACTTGCGGCCGTCATATTGATCAGACACGAACATCAGATTAGCCGCAGATCAAAGAAATTCACTTCACAAAGAATTTTGAAATATAGTGCTATTACTCTGGGCCTTTATTTGCTAGGACGCCCACAAAAAACCGGAAAAAATAAAAGATATGATCGATAGGCTGAAGTCCTGTGTCTGATAATAATTTTATTAACTGCTTGCGATTAAAAGTCCTGCCGATCCAGATTCCAACAGTAGTATCGCTTACCAAACGCTGAAATCCCAATGGTCCGTACGAATTAGGCACCCCGATGAAAACCATTCCGCTGGATCTGGTCACCAGCTTCATTTCATTTAACGCTCGCTCAGGGGTTTCCAGATGCTCAATCGTGCTGCTGTTCCAACAAAGATCGATACTTCCGTTTCGGAACGGCAGACGCTGTAAGTCTGCTACCACTACTGCTAGTCCGGAATCACGACGCCGTGCCTCATGAAGCGCTTCTATATCAATATCAACTGCTATACTGAGACAGACGCGGTCTTCCGTATTGAAAATCGAAGAGGCAAATGCCGGCCCGGAACCCGCTTCCAGGATTCTGCAATTGTCACCTCTCACACCTTTGCCCAAAAGGAACTTCACCAGCTTATAGTTAAGCCGTTCCCGCAGGCGATCGTAAAACCTATAGACCAGAGTATTGGGAGCCCCGAGTTGCCAAGCCTTAATTCCCATTAGTTTATAGTTTTCGCGCCACTGTCATTATGGAACTTCCGAACGGAATATTTAATTTCCGCAATAACATACGTTCCATATCTACCAGCTTAAACAAGATGCGGTTGAGAATAGGATTAAGAGGTTTAAGATCGGACCGGGGCTGATCCGTCCTCTTTCGGGTGAACAAATTGGCGGTACAGCGGTACCCGGCTACCGCCGGCAGAACTGATCCAAAAAGATGCGTCATTCTAGTAATATGCATGGGATATTTTGTAAGAATTTCCAGTAGGCGATTCTTGGAATAGCGCCTTACAGCTCCAACGGCTTTGTGATGCTCTTTGTCGATCAGCCAGTCGTATGCAGGCACAACAAGAACCATATACCCACCGGGACTAAGAACTCGCCAAATTTCTTTGAAGGCCTTCTCTTCATTCACTTCCTCGCATTCCAGTACGTCCACAGAAACTACTGCCTGGAAAGATTCTGACGCAAACGGTATCTCGTCGATTGAGGCCAAGCAAGTCTTCTGAAGATCTCTTCGCTTCCAAAAAGAGGCTGCATATCCGGATATATCGAATCCGTAAGCATCAAAAGTAATCGCATCAACTATATTAGCTAAGTTTTGTCCCGTTCCGCACCCGGCATCCAAAACTTTCGCGCCAGTTGAAAGACCCAAAGACTTCAGGGTATCCAGCAATATTAGATGAAGCGCTTTGTACCACCAATAAAATGATTCAAATTCGAACAAAGTCTCGTATTCGTACGGTTCCAACAGTTCAATCCTCTACCAAAAAACGGTACGTATCCGGATCATCGGATTCATATTTCTGAGACTTGAGCATTATGAATTCCGACTCTTTCAAAAAACGAATGGCGTGCGATTCATTAAATCGAAGCACTGTACCTTGTCCTGATTTCAGCTGGAACTCATCTCTCTCGCCGGTTTCCACATGCACAGTCTTTATTGCCGCCTCGCCGGTGGTTAAATAAAAGAAAATCAGCGTACGTTTGTGATAGTGATTTCCCATCACAGCGCCCGCTTTCATGCTACCGCGGATAAGAGCTTCCCACCGGCCATCATTGAGAATCTCCTGAAAAGTGCCCCGTTCATCACTTCGTTCAAATGAAGGCTGTATAATCTCATGACACATCAATCAATCCTCCGCAGTCGCGCAGTGAAAATCCTGATACCGTACTGCATGCCGGTCTTGAAAAATCTTAGAAGACTGGGAGCTGATTTCGATATACCCTTGGCGCGGTCTCTAAACACATATGGGATTTCGTAAACTGTGAGGCCTTTCTTCCTGCAAGTGTAGAGAAATTCCATAAAATATGCGCCATACCCGGTTGGTATAATGGAAACCTTGTTGAAAACTGATCTTCGCAAAACGACGAACCCACTGTCGTAATCTTTTATGCCGTAACCCAGTATTAACTGTGCAAGACCATTAATGAGTCGGCTCGAAGCGACTCTCAAGAATGCTCGATCATCTTGACCTCCCGGAGCATAACGTGACCCTACGACAATGTCATATTCATCAAGTTTTCTGATCATATCTGGAAGCATCGAAGGTGGCATGCACATGTCCGCGTCCATCCATCCTACTATTTCACCGCGCGATTCAATAATTCCTCTATTAAATGCAGACGCAAGTCCCCTGGTATCCACTCGCCTAATAAGAATAACTCGAGGATCACTAAAATTTTCGATTAATTTCCAGGTCTCGTCTTCAGAATCATCATCAACAACTATAACTTCCGCAGGGTCTTTCACATGCTCAAAGATGCTTTGAATAGTGTCTAGAATGTTTTCACGTTCATTATAGGTTGCAAGAACTATAGAGACCCGTGGATCTCCTTCCACTTATCACCTCCATAAATCATAGAAGCCCGCGTTGCGGGCGTTTTAAGAGAATTAATCCATATACTTATTCAGTTGAACAATAATACCGCATCATGCGCGACATTCAATCAGTTTCTGAACGACCTCCTCCATTTGGGCACGAGTTAACCCAATGCCGGACGGCAGGTAAAGTCCTCGATTCCACAGATCGGTAGAGACATGATAGTCTCCCGCGATATCCGGAAAACGGGGATCTGACTTCTTAAAGAGAGGCTGCATGTGCATTGGACAAAAGAACGAGCGAGTATCTACGCCCATGCTCTTGAGTTTCTTCATTAGATCATCTTTTCCTATGCCAAAGCTCTTCTCCGGAAGAATGCCATACATCCAGTACACGTTTTTGGCCCATGGTTCTTCATAAGGCAGGGTCACATCGGACCGCCCGGCCAAAAGTTCATTATATGTTCGGCCGATCCAGCGTTTTTTTGCCACTTTTTCATCGATCATTTCAGTTTGAGCAACTCCGATAGCGGCTTGAATATTAGTCAAACGGTAATTAAAACCCATCAGCTCGTGCACAAATCTCGGCTCCTGAAATCCTTGATTGCGTAACAGCTGCAGTCGTTCAGCAATTTCTTTCTCCTTACATAGTACCATTCCCCCTTCACCAGTAGTAAGTATCTTATTCCCATAAAAGCTGAAGCAAGCAGCATCGCCGAAGCTGCCGCATTTTTTTCCGTTTACTTCGGCGCCGTGTGCCTGTGCGCAATCTTCTACTACAAAAATTCCATGTTTTTTTGCAATCTTGCAGATGGCTTCCATATCGCATGGATGTCCGTACATGTGCACGGGCATGATCGCCTTGGTACGAGGAGTGATTTTGGACTCGATAAGATCAGGGTCGATGCACCAGGTTTTCGGATCTACATCAACCAGGACAGGTTTGGCTCCCGTTAATATAACAGTATTGGCGGACACTATTAGAGTAAAATCGGGAATAATTACTTCGTCCCCGGGGCCGATCCCCAAAGCGAGAAAAGCCATGTGAATGCCTGCCGTGCAACTGGTGCATGCGACGCCGTATGGCACACCGCAATATGCACTGAATTTTTCTTCAAAAAGAGAAATATATTTTCCGGCTGAAGATATCCAATTGGTCTCGAGGCAATCCAAGACGTATTTAGTTTCTCGGCCGTCCAATACCGGTTCACAAACTGGGATCATACCTTGACCTCCACCTGCTGCCAATTAGGCTCAGCATGTTGAAATTGATTACGTTTACACATAGCATGCCTCCAGGTCAAGAACATTACGGACCAATGCTCGTCTCAAAAATCGAATCGAAGAAAGTTATATCAAAAAAAAAAGAATTTGGCGTTTGTCTGCTAAATTTGGTATTTATAAAGGTTACGCTTTTAATTTAGCCGCATTATGGCGGTTATTATGATGTCTGCTGAGTCATTCTTTGTCGGAATCCCAAATGAGAAACTGGCAAGGGGTTGGGTCGATTCTTTTGCCCGTCGCGGTAGGGCTAACCCTCTATTCTCTAGCTATAACATTGCTCACCGGGGACATTGGTTTCGAGGGGGATGATTGGTGGATATTCAGTTGGCCGTATCACAACAGCTTTCCTGCGTCTCTATTGGCTTACGCCAAAGCCTCCTTGAGACCAGTTGAGGGGATCTACTGGATCACCTTATTCGAGATTTTCGGATTTAATAAAATAGCTTTCAATCTCGCGTCTCTACTGCTCTTATCCGGGGCCTGCCTAATGATGGGCTGGTGTCTTCTGACAGCTTTCCCGGAGAAACGCTCGTTTGCAGTTCTGGCGATATTATTCGCCTTCTTCCTACCTACAGTTTCCTGTCTGACATACGTGCTTTGTACGGACAATTCCCGATTAAGTATGCTGCTATTTTGGGCATGTGTAGCTAGTTTTCAGCGATGGTCCGTTAAAGGTTTAACATGGACGGACCTTTTTACCCCTATCATGCTGTATCTGTTGGCGTTCCTGACTTATGAAGCTTCCAGTTTTCTGCTGTTCATTATTCCGTTTCTTGTGTGGCCGGTATGGGTACGCCATCGATCCGAATTCTCGGATCGGGATTTTTTCATTCGATTAATCTCGGCACTAGCTGTGGGTTTCACGATTTCTATTTCAATACGTTTTTTGCTTCTGAATGGAGGCGCCGTTAATCATCAGAGTCTGCTTCCTTCATGGGAATTGATGTGGTCATACATAGCTCTAATACCTTTTTATCTTTCCGCGCCTTTCACTTCTATATCTTGGGATCCGGTCATACTTCTTTTGGGTGTTGGTGTAATAATCTGGTCCGGTCTTTTGGTAATAAATTTGCGCTCTAGAGCCGGGCAAAAGAGCCGGATAGGAAAGGTGTTTTTAAAAGAGGACAGGTCATATTTAATTCTATTAGGGATTGCTATCCTGTTCTTAGGGATTCTGCCCTACCAATTGGCGGGTTACGGGTCAATTGCTCCAAAAATTATGGACACAGTTATTGTCAAATGGGGAGTAGTTCCGCAAGCGAACACATCGTGGTTTAATTTTAATTGGTCTAGCAGGATATATTCTGCCGGTTCATTCGGCTTGGCAATAATCCTGGCCGCGCTTTTTACAGGCTGGCGCTCTGTGATGATGAAAATAATGTTGAAGGTGACCGCAGTAGCTGTTATTGGCATCATGGCGATATTTCACGCGGGCCTCAGCACTGATTGGAAAGAAGCTGCCCGCATAAGAAACGAATTATTATCAAGTTTAATAAGTCAGGTCCCCGATGTGAAGTCGGGCACCAATTTCGTATTTCTTGATTTAGAATCCTCATATGAACGCGCTCCAATTTTTCGAGGCTGGGGAGGTCTTAAGCAACTGATTCGTATGCTTTATGACGATCAGGGGCTCGGAGCCTGGTATGTTTATCCGTATTCATGGCAATGGCCAAATAAACTGTTTAATCAGGCAATTGTTACAGAGAACGGTTTTGTAAGCAGGGGCATGCAGCCGGATCATCCAGTTCCTCACGATAGCCTACTCATCCTTGCCCGTCGCGGCTCTAGTTTGGTTTTGCTGGACAATCTCAGTTCGCATGACGGTTGGGCCCCCACCGGAATACGATGGCTAGGTGCATCCTCAATTTGTTCCAATCTTGGTCGAGTTGTGGCCTGGTCCGACACGGATTTGACCCCGAAGAGACTGGTTAAAAATGCATGGAATTCAGGCCTGATCGCAACTCTTCAATTATACAAAGTGCGACTCAGTTTCAGGATTGCGAATAAGTGGAAATCATCGCTGTATCACCCGCGACTTCGCAAATCCTGGATGAGGAAATGAGCTGAGCAAGTATACAATCAAGCAATCCTTAGCAGTGATATTTCCCTTGCAAATCCTCCTCATATGATCGACTAAGTGTATAACTCAACATTATAGCTCCCTATCTAAAATAAGATTGGTGCGCGCAACCGAATTCGTGCGAAAGGAGGCTAACTCATGAATAATCCATTGCAAAAGATTGCTATAGTCGGTGCTGGAATACTCGGGGCCCAGATTGCCATACTTGCTGCCCATGCTGGTTATCAAGTAAGAGCGTACGATCCACTTGAAAACGCCTTTGACGAAACCTATGACAAAATCAAGCGTGACCTGGAAGCAAAGAACGTAACGCCTCTCGTCCCCTGGCCTGATTGGCCAAAATGCAAAGAATCAGTTCACAAAACAACCAATCTTGACCAAGCAATAACAGATGCCGACCTCATCATCGAAGCGGCACCTGAAAATATCGAACTCAAGAACAAAGTTTTCAAAGAGCTCGGAATGAAAGCAAAACCCACGGCTATATTGGCTACCAACAGCTCGTCTATTCCAGTTTCAAATATGGAACAGAGCAGCGGGCGACCTGAGCGATGTCTTAACATTCATTTCTACTTCCCCCTTCAAGGCGTGAACATGGTCGACATAATGGGAGGAACAAAAACTCTCCCCGAGGTCATGCAAACGGGCATTGACTGGATTTATTCTATTGGTTGTGTTCCGCTCAAGGTTAATAAAGAGATCCTAGGTTTCTGCTTCAATCGGGTCTGGAGAGCCATCAAAAGGGAAGTTCTTTATATGTGGGCTAACGGTTTTGTGGATTTCCGAGATTCCGATCGCGCCTGGATGATCTTTTCCAGAATGAAAGAAGGACCGTTCGCATTGATGGATAAAGTGGGCCTCGATGTGGTCTATGCAATCGAGATGGTTTACTATAATGAATCCAAAGATCCGAAGGATAAGCCGCCCGATGCGCTGCTCGAGATGATCAACCGCGGTGAGTTAGGAGTTAAATCGGGCAAAGGATTTTACACCTATCCGGATCCGGAATTTCTGCGCCCGGATTTTGTTGGTCCCAGGTAAGACCGCATGTATGGAGAAATAACGACCAAAATCAATAGTGATCTGTGCACCGGATGTGGATTGTGTGTCCAAGTATGTCCTGCCCGGACGCTTTCTTTGCAAGACGACAAAGCAGTTGTGACAGGTGATCGTTCCCTAAATTGCGGGCATTGTGAAGCTGTCTGCCCCACCGGGGCGATTACCGTTGCAGCGATCGATTCCGAGATGTCGAGATTTGTGAATTTCCAGGCTGATGATAAATGGCTTTCGTACGGCCAATTCGACACCGTGCAACTGGTGAGGCTAATGGCTTCAAGGCGATCCTGCAGGAGTTTTCTCGATCAAGCTGTAGATCGCTCTATTCTGGATGATCTTGTCAAAATAGGGTGTACAGCGCCATCCGGCACTAACTGTCAGCTCTGGACCTTTACGATATTGCCCGATCGAGAGGCGGTTTTGACCTTGGGCAAAAAGGTTCGTGATTTTTACGTGAAATTGAATACCATGGCGGAGAAGAAATGGTTGCGTTTAGTCCTGAGACTCGTCGGAAAACCGGAATTGGAGCAGTATTATCAGGGCTATTGCGAAATTGTGAAGGAAGGCTTAGTTGAATTCGAACAAAGCGGCCTTGATCGGCTGTTTCATGGCGCGGCGGCGGCAATTGTAGTTGGGAGTAGGCCGGGAGCCACATTGCCCAAAGAAGACGCAATGCTGGCATCTCAGAACATTCTTTTGGCTGCTCACAGCATGGGCCTTGGAAGCTGTTTGATCGGAATGGCAGTGGAAGCCATGAAAAACGACCGAAAAATTCAAACCGCTATAGATATTCCTCAGGACGAGGCGGTCTATTCGATAATTGCTTTAGGCTATTCTGCTGAGCACTACCAACGTCCGGCTGGGAGGAAGAAACCAGTGTTGCGTTCCTTTGAGCCTTAGGCGTGCAGCTCCGAACCCTAAAGTTCGAGATTCCCTTTTGCTCAGGCTCTACCAACATCGTTAGCCTGGTGACATGATTTTCCCTGCACAGCCGGCTACTGAGGCTTCCCAGAGCCTGGAAACCCGAAGTTGACCTCTTGGCGCACTGTACCGCATTCCTTGTGATTTGATTTCAGATTCATCTGCCCGAATATTTGTTGAGAAAAAGTTACCGGATTCATGATATAGTGCCCATCACTTTTTGGTTCCATCAAAGAAGCGAAAAAATTCCAAAATAGTCCATCCAATATGGATACGGTCCTCCACCAGGGGCAGTTCGACATATATTAGTGTCCGAGTGATTATCCAGTTCAGGTTGACAAGAACCTACGGTGCGAAGCCGTCACACTATCTTTTCAATACCCCAACCTCCGTCGGCGAACCACAACTCGAGTGCAGGACAATAAAACGAGAAAGGAGTTTATGATGAATAACGGCTCATTTCGCTTACGCACCTTATTCGTGACCCTGATTGCGTTGGGAATCGGCTTGACCGGAATTGAAGCTTTCGCGCAAAAAGCGGGCGAACCTATCGTTATAGGCGCGCCGGTTCCTAGGGCCAGCAACTATGGTCAGAATGGAGAACGGGGCATGATCCTGGCCACCGAAGAGGTCAATAAAGCTGGTGGTGTGAAATTAGGTGGGGTCATGAGGCCGATCAAGCTGGAAATCATCGATAGCCGAGATGAAGAACCGGGTGTTCCCACCAGTGAAGTTCTATTAGCAATCGAAAAATTGATCCTGCAGTCCAAAGTGGATCTTGTAGCAGGCGGGCCGTGTATGTCTGAATGCGGAATGGCGGCCCTGGATACGTTTGCTCGTTACAAAAAGCTGGATATGGTCAGCATCGGCTGCTACACGCCTGGATGGGACGAAAAGGTTTCCAAAGATAGGCAAAAGTACAAATACTCCTTCCGGGAAAGCGGCAGCGTAAAATGGTACGTGAAAGAAGCTCTAGATCTGCTTAAACAGATGAAGAATAAATTTGGCTTTGACAAAATTTACGTATCTATTGATGACAGCGCTATGTGCCGCCGTGCCTCTGAAATTGTGGAAAACCTGGCTGTGAAAGACGGCTGGAAGATAGTGGGCAAGGACAAGCATCCCATTGGATCAACTGATTATTCAGCGGCCCTGACGGAATGCAAGAACTCCGGCGCGCAAATCCTTTTCGTTTGGGCATATGCGCCTGAAACATCCATCCTTATGAAACAGTGGGCGTCTATGGAAGTGCCGGCGTTGCCGATAGGTTTCATTGGCGCTGCCGAAGATCCCGGATTCTGGCAGGCAACTGACGGTAAATGCGCTTACAGTATTGTGACGCTTTCCGAAACGGGAAACGTGCCCAGCAAGGCGACACCAAAAGCAACGCAATTTTATGAGTCGTTCAAGCAACGGTGGGGTGTGCCCCCGCGTAGCACCTGATCCTTACCCACAACCGGGGTTGCTGGACACCGGAGGGTCTTGAGGATGTGGGACGACGAAGGGAGCCATGAATTGATAGACGCCGGCGGTGTCGTCGAGCCGCTGAAGGCCGAGCCAGAGGGTCTTGGTTCCGGGCTCGCCGTCACATTTGCGGCCAAGGAATCCGCCGAGTTTGGCTGTCAGTCGCATGGCTTCATGCAAGGTTGGCGGATCACC
>JBKQRG010000468.1:0-4623 GCA_052144015.1 Desulfomonilaceae bacterium | reverse complement strand
ATCAATTCCTTCCCGGTTCCACTCTCACCCTGAATGAGCACATTCACCCGAGATTCCGACACCAGAGCAATGGTCTTGAACACCTCCTTCATTCCGCGGCTCCGAGCTATAATTTGAAGATGCCCATCCTCCGGATTGGTCTCTTCGTCTCCCGGGTATTCTTCACTATGGCGATCCAGGATCGAAACTTGCTCCAATCGTTGGATAACCGAATCCAATTCAGTTATGTCGATTGGCTTATGGAGATAGTCAAACGCGCCCAGCTTTATTGCCTGAATTGTGCTCTCCATGCTCTGGAAAGCTGTGATCATAACAACTTGGAGATCCGAGAATTTGGCCCGCAGTCTTTCCAACACCTCCAGTCCGCTCATGCCCGGGAGCCTGATGTCTAGTATCACCAGGGACGGACGGACCTCCTCTGCGATCGTTAGCCCTTCCAGCCCGTCGGTAGCGGTGGATACCTCCCAGTCCCTCAACCGGAAAAACGTCTCCATAGATTCCAGGATCGAGCGCTGATCGTCTATGATGATAACCTTGGACTTCATGCCACTCTCTTATGCATTGGGTAACCAGACGGTGAAGGCCACTCCCTTGGGTCTACGTATCTTGACCACCACGCGTCCTCCATGAGCCTCCACTATCTTCTTGACATTCCCGAGCCCTACACCGAAACCGCCTGCTTTTTGGCTGTAAAATGGGTCAAACACATAAGGCAACTGCTCCTTGGGGATTCCAGGACCATCGTCGGCCACACGAATCTTAATCCACGGCTCTCCTTTATCCCAAAAGACTGTCGAGCCGATGACAATCCGTCCTCCCCGAGGAAGTGCTTCAAGAGCGTTGATCAGCAGGTTGACCAAAGCCTGCTCCAACCTATCGGGATCAACGAGAACGTCTCTGACTTCCGGACTGAGGTGCGTAGTGCACCTGACGTCTTGATAGATCATTCTCTGGTCCACGATTCGAAGACAGCCTTCGATGAGGCCACGCAGATTGACCCTCCGGCGCTTCAAATGAAACGGGATGGTCAGATTCATCATTTCGGTAACGCATCTTCTGATTTGTTCGATCTCCCGAAGTGTCGAATTAAGAAGGTTACAGCCGGCCTGCTCAGTTAATTGCCCTTCCAAAAACATCTGAACGTTCATCTTAATCGCTGTCAGCGGGTTGTTAATTTCATGGGCGACTGACGCCCCCAATTGGGCCAGAGCCCCAAGTTTTTCCGCCTCTCGAGTTTTTCTTTCCAGCTCTACTCGCTCGCCTATATCCCGACAAACACCTATATTGGCCGTTTGTCCTTCATACGAGGATAGCTTTGCCATGATCTCAGTTGGCAGGCACCGACCATCTCGGTGGAGCCGCAGGTATTCGATACGCGCTTTACTGAGCTGACGGCTACGGCTGCCGCTATAGGCTGCTGCCACACCTTTTCTCGATTCTGCGGCCACAAATTCCAGGTAATTTCTGCCCATGACTTCATCAGACGCATATCCATGCATCCGAGCAAACGTATTGTTCGCGTAAACTATCGTTTCGTTCACCAGTACAAAGTATCCATCGTTGATATCTTCAACGAGCATTTTGTACTTGCGTTCAGACTCAGCCAATTTCGCTGTTCTGTCGGCAACTTCGCGTTCCAAGTATTGTGCTTGATTTCGGAGAAAGTCTTCATGCAGACCCTGAAAAAAAGTGCTGAAGCTCGTTACGGTGGAAACCATACATGTGTGAAGACGCGAGAAAACCTCAGTAAGCTTAGCCGGACGAATTTTTGCGATCAAGAGCGGTGTTACCGTCTCCCGGTACCGCTCGAATGCCCGCTGAACTTCTGAGAGAGTGAACCCTGCGTGAAGCCTTTTGGCTGCGATAAAGTTTATGAATTGGCTCAATTCGCCCCACTGGTCCTCCACAAGCGCCATGCGGAAGCAGTTTGCGGCACGATCCACCACCGGTCTCAAATCCTCCGGCTGTTCGTTTGCGTACCTCGAAGACTTGTCGCTGAGCATCAGGTGTGTCCAGGTGTCCACTATCTGTTTGTGATAAAAGCTCAGTACTTCGCCGAAGTCCACGTACACCCCCTTGGGCCGGTATTGTTCTTGTTGGCCCTCCTGTTACAGGCCCCGCCCGCAGCATGTTCCATGACAACACATGCGGCTCATAAACACGATTTTCATAAACCCACTATACCGGCTTTCCGAGGAAGCGTCCAAATGGTTTTTCAATCGAATTGAAAAAAGTTTTCAATTTACCAAGTTCCTGCCGTGCCATATTGTTTGCTATTTTTAGTATGTTACTGCGTAGAGCTGGCTTTTAGTGCAGGAGGCAACATGAATACTGCAAAATCCTTTCAAACCGAAACTGTTGTGTTCATGATAAGTTGTGTAATGTCAATATGATACGCCATGGCATGCTCATTGCACTATCTGCGCAAAGGAACTCTTCTGGCTTCTCATTCACGAGTGTCCAGCTTTCACCTAATCGAAAACAGCATCCGGAAGGCCGGCCGCCTCTGATATAGTTCAGAAGCCTCAGATTGACGTGGCTACAGATCCAAGCTGTTGATCCATTTCAGGAGAATGAGGCGGTTACCTATAATCCTATTCCTCTGGAGGTTCGTGATGACTGAGACTGAATTCCCTCACATCTTCAGTGCAGGCAAGATAGGGAAGTTCACCGTTCAAAACCGCATAAAGTATGCAGCGTGCTGTGTGAGCAATTTTAACTCACGCGACGGGTTTCTTACAGAAAGAGAATTTGCTCGCGATCAGGTTATTGCTCAGACCGGCGCGTCCATCATGACCAATCAGGGAGCCTATCCTGATGTGTCGGGAGAAGGAAAGGCCTATTATAGCCAGCTCTGTATTAACGACGACAAGTACATTCCCGGTCTTGCAAGAATCGCGGACCTGTTCCACAAGCACAATGCCGTAGCCATTCAGCAGATACTCCACGGAGGTCGCTACGGCGGTATAGACATTGGGTACTGCGTGCAGCCCTCGGATACGCCCCAGACTTTGAAGCATTTTCGGCCGCCTCGATCCATGAACGAAGACGAGATTCGGGCAGTGATCGATGACCATGCAAAGGCAGCCGAACGTGTTGTCAAGGCAGGCTACGACGGAGTGGAGGTCACCAGTTTCTTGGGCTATTTGATGAGCTGTTTCCTATCTCCTTTTACCAACAAGCGCACAGACCAATATGGCGGTACCGTCGAGAGGCGCGCACGATTCATGGTGGAAATCATTGAAGCTCTCCGCAAGGCAGTGGGACCGGACAAGCTCGTGATCATCCGTCTCAATGGGACGGAACTCATGGATGAATACGGCGGGAATACCGAGGAAGAATGCATGGAGATCATGAGAATCGCTGCCAATTGCGGTGTGGACATGATCAGCATGGTAATCGGCTGGCACGAATCCAGGCAGGGTGCCCTCGGGCGTGACGTGAGCCGAACCCAATGGATTCGTGTGGCCGCAAAGGCCAAGGAATACATCGGAGACGTCGCTCTGGCGTTCGGTCCGCGTCTTTCGGATCCCTGGGAGGCAGACAAGGCCATAGCCAACGGAGTATTCGATTATTGGGAGATCTGTCGTCCCCTTCTGAGCGACCCCGAGCTGATTCATAAAGTCAGAAGCGGCCATCCTGAGCGGGTCAAGCCATGCATAGGATGCATGCTGTGTCTGGCGAAGATGTTCTTCAATCAGCCGTATATCTGTGCCGTGAACCCCAGGCTCGGCCATGAAGTCGAGCCCGAATACACCGTAACTCCGGCAGTCGTCAAGAAGAAGGTCATGGTGATCGGTGGCGGTCCAGGAGGTCTCGAAGCCGCGATTGCTGCAGCCCAAAGGGGTCATGATGTGACGATATTCGAGGCCCTGTGCTATCTTGGCGGCGCACTCGTCCCCTCATCCAAGGACATCAGTGGCGGTGAAGTCTTGCTGGAGCTTTTGCAGTATTACAAATATCGCGTCGAAGACCTTGGCATCGCAGTTCGTTTGAATACGCCCGTCAATCGGCGTGTCACAGCGGAATTTGCGCCGGATGTGGTGATTGTGGCCACTGGAGCGCGAGTAAGAAAGCCAAACATTCCCGGGGGGGAATCCGAGAGGGTTTGCGAGGCGTGGAAAGTCTTGAGCAACGGAGATTTGCCCAACATAGGTAACAATGTGGTCGTACTGGGCGGAGGCAAAATCGGGTTAACCGTGGCCGAGTTCCTGGCTAAGCAGGGCAAGAAACTTGTCATTGTGGAAGCGAACAAGAGGGAGGATTTCGACGTGTCCACCACATTCAAGTGGCGTCACAATTCACTGGTCAAGCAGCTCAATATACAGGTCTACAGGGAGGCAAGGCCCTTGGGCATAGAGAATGGATCGGTGAAAATCCTGGACAAAGACGGCAATGAGAAAGACCTCCCCGCGGACGCAGTCATTCTGGCAGGACCTGTGGAGCCAAACCAAGGGCTTGTCATTGACCTGGAGTACCTATGCGACGAACTCTACTTGGTAGGTGATGCGATGGTTCCTCGCAGCCTGTACAACGCTATTCATGATGGCTACAAGTTGGGCATGCGTATCTAATTCACAGCAAGGAGGTTTGAGGATCATGGAAGGCTTCACGCCTTGGCCC
>JBKQRG010000467.1:0-33281 GCA_052144015.1 Desulfomonilaceae bacterium | reverse complement strand
AGGTCATCTGCAACAGCCGGTTTCTCCTCGTGCCGAAGATTCCAAATCTTGCGTCGCATGTACTCAGCCGGGTCGTCCACCGAATCAGGGACGATTGGAATGCTCGGTACGCCATAGAGCCCGCGCTGATTGAAACCTACGTGAACCAAGAAAAATTTCAAGGAACATGTTATCAAGCCTCTAATTGGAGTCGCATCGGCTCGACCAAGGGAAGAGGCCGAATGGACAGGGCTCACGCTCAATGTGGAGAAATCAAAGACGTCTATGCGCTTGCTCTAACCAAATCCTTTCGTGAGATCCTGTGTACCGTCGATATCGGCGCAACATGTCCCGTTATCGTGCAGGCTCCGGCCAAAGAATCTGAAGAGATCCCGGAAAATTGGGCCGAAGAGGAATTCGGTGGAGCGGATTTCGGAGATCACCGGCTCACACAAAGGCTTGTTATCATCACACAGGATCTGTATGCTCGACCGCAGGCCAACATCCCTCAGGCATGCCAAACCCGCGCCAAGACCAAGGCTGCCTATAGATTTTTCGACAATTCGGAAACGAGCATGGAAAAGATCCTTGAACCACACTATAAAAGCACGGTCGGACGGAGCGCCGGCGAGGCAGTCGTGTTGGCGGTTCAAGATACTACAACACTCAACTACACCGCTCATCCCGCAACGGAAAATCTTGGCCCCGTAGGCTCCTCTCCGGACGGCCCGATTGGGTTGATCGTTCATGATACCATGGTGTTCAACCGGCAAGGGACGCCTTTGGGATTGCTCAACGTACAATGCTGGGCTCGGGATCCCAAGGAGTTCGGGAAAAAGAAGCTCCGTCATAGTCTGCCCATCGAGCAAAAGGAAAGCTACAAGTGGCTCGAAAGCTTCAAAAAGGTTGCCCATGCGCAGAAACAGTGTTCAGGCACCGTCTTTGTTAGTGTCGGAGACCGGGAAGCCGACATTTACGAACTTTTTGAACTTGCCCTTGCTGATCCTTCGGGTCCGAAGCTTCTTGTGAGATCTCAGCATAATCGGCGCCTTGCTAAAGAAGAAGCGTACATCTGGGACAAGATGGCTCAAGAGCCTATTCTTGTTGAGATGGGTATCCGTGTTCCTCGCCGTGGAAACCGGCCGGCCAGGGATACCGTCCTGTCGATTCGTTTTGCCGAAGTCACTCTCAAATCGCCCCACTACAAATCGAAAAAAAAGGATCTCACCGTTTGGGCGGTTTTGGCCAAGGAAACACAAACAACCGCAAGCGATGAGCCCATCGAGTGGAGGCTGATCACCACCTGTGAAGTGAAAGCGCCGGCGGATGCCGTTGAAAGGGTTGAGTGGTACACCGGTCGGTGGGCAATCGAGGTTTATCATAGAACCCTCAAGAGCGGCTGCAAGATTGAAGAGCGACAACTGGGGGCAGCCCAGCGCATAGAGTCCTGTCTGGCCGTGGATATGGTAGTGGCTTGGCGCGTCCACCATTTGACAAAGCTCGGCAGGGAAACTCCTGACGTGCCCTGTACCGTTTTCTTTGAAGATCATGAATGGAAAGGTCTTCTCACCTATTGGGCAAGAAAACCGGTCTTTACCGACGAGCCGCCCACTCTGCGTCAAGCCGTGCGCCTGACGGCCAAACTCGGCGGCTTTCAGGGTCGCAAGTGTGACGGCGAACCTGGAACAAAGGCCCTTTGGCTTGGCCTTCAGCGACTGGACGACATCGCCGGCGTGTATCAGTTCATGGCCCCCTTTGTCGTCCCACATCCTCAAGACCCTCCGGTGTCCAGCAACGCCGGTTGTGGGTAAGGATCAGCTCACTCTTTGGGGGTAAACCCTAGGGCGGTCGAATACTTCTGGGACTTGCATCTCGAGGTTATCTTGAGGTGTTGGCGACGGATTTCCCTCCAACACAGGCCACAGTGATTCCCTTTGTTAGGTGCTGCTCTGGATCAATTCCCGTACTGCACTGAAGAATCTGTCTACGACCAGCTCTTCAGACGAAACAGCTTTGTTCGGATCGATCTGAGCGACGACCTCAACGCTTGAATCATACCCGACCCTCAGTGAAATCCGCTCCCTGGACCTGAAAGGCCAACGGGATGGCTTTCGAGCCTCGATGATGCCCTCAGATTTATCCATACTGCTAATCTGAAGGCCTAGAAAAGAAAGAGCCTTCTCGCAGATCTGAAATAACTCTTCGTAACAGACCGGGAACGATTTTGTCTTCTCAAGACGGAACAGAACCAACTTCAATAATCTCTTTCTTAGTCACATCTGGGAGTTACTTCCAGAGAGATAATATGAAGACAGCTGCTGCTGTAATTATTTTCCACGAAACCACGACGCACAGCAATGTCAAGGACGACCACGATAAAACCACAGTCGGAGTGTGAGCAACATCCGTGTCAGGCCAATTCCTCAATCACAGCGTCGTCCCGAATATCAATGCAGCCTATCACGCTCTGGGCAGCCGGGCAGCGTACGAGGTAAGTTCCGAGAGCCTCTTTCGCACCATCCACCTTGCCTTTCGGCACCTTCAGATGGTACTTGACTCGAATATTCGTGATCTTTAGGACGCTGTTCACGTTCTCGATGTCGCCTTCTGCTTCTACCCAATAGTTTCCCTGCGGCGTGTCAATTTGCTTTTCGGCCAGGACCCTGGCCAAAGCACCCGTCATTCAGGCGGCTATGGCAGTCACCATGTGATCAAGGGTAGCAGGGTGTTCTTCACGGGGTTCGATCCCATAGAATTTCTTAATTCCACCATGGACTCCGTAGCGTACTTCGCCGGGAAACCCTTCAATAATAGCCTTTCTCGTAGGACCTTCTTCCCTGACGATTCTACTTCTGCACGTGTGAACAATAGTCCCCATATTTACCTCCCTCTGGCATTCAACCCTCGGCTGGGCTGTCCCCAGATTATGTACCACTTCTCAAGCTTGAGGTATAGTACGTTTTCCTATTGGGAGAGGACCTCCCTGTTTGGCCCAACCTTACCCTATATTAGCTTAGAATCTGGTCCAGTTTTTGGGGGCAGGTCACTATGCGCAGACCGGAAAAAGTCATACTGGTCTCCGCTTGCATGTATTCTTTACATCCTGGTCAATGAGAATGATTTTCAAACTGGGTAGCGACTATCGTTCGTTTATTTGCCCACGGTGACACCAGGAGAAGATGAAATGGTATCGTGCAACCGGGTCTTCTCAGCCAGGCGCCAGGTCAGTAAAGCCGCCGTCAAGCTGATAGCCGCCGCGGAGGCAAGCCATAGCGCCGGGGATGCTCGGTTGCCGGAAATCTCGATGCACCATGTACACACTGCAGGTGTGAAACCGCCGAAGATTGCAGTTGCCAGGCTGTAGGCAAGCGAGAACCCGGCGGTGCGCACTTCCGGGGGCATAATTTCCGTCAGGAAGGGAATCATTGCTCCATTGTATACGCCGTAGAAAAAGGAGAACCAGAGCAGAACGAGGAGCAACTTGCTGAAAGAGGGTGCTGCAACCAGCCAAAGCATGGCGGGATAAGTAGTCAGAATTGCAAGCGAGGGCATGAGTATCAATAGCGGCCGGCGACCGATGCGGTCTGAAATGGCCCCGCCTATCGGAAGCCATATAAAATTCGACAGTCCCACACAGAGTGTTACGATCAGGTTGTCACGCAGCGCCAGCTTGAGGGCCTCGCGTCCATAGGTCGGGGTATAGGCGGTGATGGTATAGAAGGTGGTAGTCGTCATGATAGTTAGCATCATGCCGAGAAGCACTAGTTGCCAGTTAGAGGCTAGGATTCTGAGGACTTCACGTCCTTTCGGGTGGTGTTTCTGGCTGCTGAAAACCTTAGTTTCCTCAAGGGACCGGCGGAACCAGAAGATCAGGGGTATTATCGCACAGCCGATGATCATCGGAATACGCCAACCCCATTCGGCCAATTGCTGCATAGTCAGTGCGAAAGTAAGCATGACCCCTATTATTGCCGTAAACATAACGGCTACCTGCTGGCTTCCGGATTGCCAGGAGCAATAGAATCCGCGATTTCCAGGCGTAGCTATTTCGGCTAGGTAAACCGATACGCCGCCCAGTTCGACGCCGGCCGACAATCCCTGCAATAATCGACCGCAGACGACTATTATCGGCGCCAGGACTCCGATCTGGTTATATCCTGGAGTGGCTGCTATGGTGAATGTGCCAACCGCCATAAGACCCAGGGTGAGAATCAGCCCCTTCCGCCTGCCGTGTCGATCTATGTATGCCCCCAGTACGAGCGCCCCAACCGGGCGCATTAAATAACCCACACCGAACGCTACGAACGAGGCCATTAGCGATGCGAACTCGCTGGTTGAGGGGAAAAAGGCCCGGCCGATGTATTTTGCATAATAGCCATAGACTATGAAATCATACATTTCGAGAAAGTTGCCGGCCGACACCCGTATTACTGCCTTGATACGCTCTTTTCTCTGCCCATTGTCCGACATGTGCTCCCCCAGTGGACGACCGTTGCCACCTGGATTGAAATGATAAAGTCTCTTTTCAATTAGCCTGCGTTACTCGAAATGTTCGAAACTGCCCTGCCCCCGGAATATGTACTACTTGTTAAGTTAGAGGTATAGTAAGTTTTCCTCCTTGAAGAAGGAGAGGGCCTTCTGTTGTGTTGTGGAGGGTCCAGGTTGTGAGTATGGCCTCAGGGGCAGGTGGGCGATAATTCAGTGAGCCACAGTAATTCGATTGTCAAACTCTTTGACCTAGTGATATGAATAAATTCAAATCTTGTCGTCGGGTATTGCGATCAGGGAGGTATGTGATGGCCCAGTCCACAGTACGGAACGGACTCATCCTCGCGGCCTTTGGCACGGTTTGCCTGTGCGTGGCACTGTCAAACCTCACGTTCGCGGAGCTGGCCTTCGCAGCAGATATCACCCGCGGGACGCCCACCGGCCCCACCACTGCTAAAGGCTACGATCATCCTAATCAGTACCTTCATGTGCGGCCGCAGAAAATCGCGGACAACATGGAGCCGGTAATCAAGCATGAAGAGCAGGAGAAGCAGGCTCGCGAAAAATTGGCCGCCCTGGAAAAACGGTTCGGTAAGAAGCCGAACGTCCTTATTTTCCTTATGGACGATGTAGGTTGGATGGATCCTGGTTTCAATGGCGGTGGTGTTGCTGTGGGGAATCCCACGCCGACCATGGACCGGCTCGCGCATGAAGGTCTGATACTCACTTCGGCCTATTCCACGCCAAGTTGCACTCCCACGCGTGCGACCATCCATACGGGGCAAAATCCTCTGCACCACGGCCTGTTGCGCCCCCCGATGTACGGTGAACCGGGTGGACTCGACGGCACGGTGACCATGCCGAGCATCCTTCAGAAGCTCGGGTATGTAACTCAAGGGATCGGGAAATGGCATATGGGCGAAAATGAGGCGTCGCTACCCCAGAATGTGGGCTATGACGATTACTATGGTTTTCTAGGCGTCTCAGACATGTACACCGAGTGGCGGGATGAGAATTTCAACCGTGAGGTGGTGCTGAGTCCGTCTAGGTTCAAAATGATGGAAGAGTCCCCATTTAATCACAACTGCGTGCACTGCGCAAAGGGAATGAAGAAGTGCGATGACGTGTACCAGATTAACCTCACGACGATTCGGGATCTGGACCAGGATTTGGCGGCGTACAGCGAGAAGTTTATCCGCAAGATGGCCAAGAGCGACAAGCCCTGGTTCTTGTATCACGCCACCCGAGGCTGCCACTTTGACAACTATCCCAACGACAAGTACGCTGGAAAATCACCGGCCCGAACGGCTTACAGTGATTGCGTGGTAGAAATGGACGATATTCTGGATAGGCTCGTGAAAGCCCTGGAAGAAACGGGGCAGATTGAAAATACCTTGATTCTCCTTACGTCGGACAACGGACCCGAATGCGAAATACCGGAGCAGGCCAGGTCGCCCTTCAGAGGTTGTAAAGGATCGAGTTGGGAGGGTGGAGTCCGTATGCCGGCCTTCACCTACTGGAAAGGCATGATAAAACCAGGCTCGTCCGATGGGCTTTTCGATTTCGCCGACCTTTTCAACACCGTCGCCTCCCTTGCCGGAGCGGCCGGGGCGGAAGTAGCGAAGCACGTGCCGAAGGATCACTACGTCGATGGAATTGATCAGGTTTCGTTCCTTGTCGGAGACAAGGCGGAGTCAAACCGACGCAGCCGCATTTACACGTTGAACCAATTCTTGTCAGCTGTTCGCATTGATGAATTCAAGCTGTCTGTTGCGCTGGAACTCGAAGATGCGGTCTTCCGCCGGGGTTACACTGGAGGCTTCAGCGGGGCCATCGTGACACAGACCGGCGGGGCGATAATGAGTAACCTCTATGCGAATCCTCAGGAGGATGTTTCAATAGGTATTCGCCATATTCCTATGGCAGTAGTTCTTGGCAAGGAACTCGAACGCTACCAGGAGGTGCTGAAGAAGTACCCACCCAAGTTCAAAATCGGCTTTTCACCTCAGTAGAATTCAGGTCTATCGATCCGATTCTGTCTTGACTGCGTGCGGAGTCCTTTATGAGGGGACGCTATTCCTTCGCGGAGCGGTGACCTGCTCCCGAATTATGTAACAATTGTTAAGTTAGAGGTACAGTCCCCGTTTCTTCTTGAGAGAGAAGGGAGGGCTTAGAGGTCTTTTTTCAATCGGATTGAAAACTCACCCGCCGAAAATATGCAAGCTGCTCATCAACTTCCCGAGACTTAAATATTGTCACTGCGGGAAAATTAGTTGACGCAAAGAAGATCACTAGCTCGGCCTGAAGGAGGGCCAAGGCTTTATGATAAACGACCCTGCGGGGGGCCTTCAGGCTGAGTAGACAAACGAGAAAAACTGCCCGGCCCTACAAATCAGGTTTGCTACTCTTGTGGGTCATAAGGCGAGCAATTGACACAGTCAAATCGTGCTACCGTTCTTAACAGGAAAAATCGGCCGGTCGAAATTTCTCTTGCCAAAAGGGTTTGCGAGACGCAAAATTGAGACCTTCTGCTTAGGATCATGATAAGTTTACTTGTTCTGGGGGCTCGCCATGCCTAAGCGTCACCGTAACGCCAAAGAAATATCGCATGACATCTGTTCGGGCATGAATGATGCGGCTCTCATGGAGACGTACCAGCTTTCCGTACAGGGGGCTCCAGAGGGCATTCAAGCTGATTCACTCATCAAAAGGGGGCAAAAAGCATGAAACTGAAGCGGTCAGGTCGTAAGATCAAGCAAGTAGAGCTGCCGCCAAATGGCGGCGGCGCAGTGGGTGTATTGGCTGTTATATTTGAAGCTATTTACTCCTTGGCCGGCCTGATAGTAGCGCTGATTTTTCTTGCAGGGGGGATTTTTCTCTTGCTTTCGGGGATAAGGGGATAATGGGATCAAGTCACTTCGTAACCGATGCATTCGGTCTCAAGATTGACATGACTGACGCACCGGTAGGGGCCGTTTTGGCAATACTCGGAGCGCTGATCATCTACCTAACTAAGTTTAGGGTCAAGATGTGAGGCAAGCGAAAAGATGATTGACCGGCATTAACACGGGTTGGAAATCTTTCAATTGTTCTCTGATTGGCTTTTTCTCGTGAGTGGGTATGTAAATAGGTCACTCATTCAGGCTATAGTAATCCACTTATTTTAGGTGACGCTAGTCAGGGCAGTGGCTGCTTCCTGAACCAGCTTAGAATCCTCCACACCGATTCAGCCGATAATTTATTTACAGCAGTGGACTCTTCTTGTGTGCGAGCGCGGATTACGGTGGCCACTTCATCGTTGTATTCGATGGCTCGCAGAAACATGGGACCTTGTTCGACATCAGTGGCATCAAACAGCAATTCAAGAACTCTCTGCCCGTCGTGCTCGGCTATTGCTCGCCAGATATATTTAGGCATATTTTGCAACAAAATTTCCCGTCGATAGGCAGGACCCCCTAGTTTGGCTGATGCGTTAAGTTGCCCAGATTCAAGGACGTCTGACTTGAGATCAACGATTGTCGTGACAAATATGTCCCATTCCAGGCGGTTCTTCAGGCCGGTCACGTCTCGAACACGTTTCCTTTCAATGAAATCATCAAAAACAACCGCATGAGACCAGATATCATCAAATGATATTCGAATTTTATGGTATAGCGGTACCAGAATGAGAATGGGTTCGGCGCGAACAGCTCTAGTGTCGGTACGATTCCCATGCCACGATGTTGTTAGGTAAGGTCGAGAAAATTCTTCGTTATCATCATTGATGACTTCCTTTGAATCTCCATTGAACTCCATTCTTGCGTGAGGGCCAATTTGATCATCATGTGCATAAATTTTGTCTATTCTGGTTGCCCTCAAGAGAAAACCACCTTCCGGATGCGGAACAGGAGACGCATTCCCCAGACTATACCCGGTGACCGCCACCGCATGAGACCCAATCTCATAGTGGCGCTCATCGTCCATGACACCTTGTAACGACACTTCCATAAAAAGGGGGATTTTACCTTTGAGATATGAATAAAGATTACCTTTCAAATTGAACTCGTCTTTAGCTTCTATTGGGAATGGCTCCAAGCCTACTGAACGAATGACACAGCCAATCTCAGCCGGATACAATCCTGGATTCGGGAGTGTCCGTGCCTCTGACTGAGTATTTGCTAAGGCCATTCTGGTTATTTCCACGGGTGAAGGTATATGATGATGGAATAGCGTCCCCGTTCCCTGAAAGACGGCCCACAAAGCGCTGCTTGCACAAGCCGCGACAACAGAATCTTGCTGTTGGAACGCGAGAGTATTAACTGTCAGCTTGATGCCAAACAAGTGGGCCTCATACTCTCTGGATATTGGGAAATGTCTCCTTTCTCCGTCATCCGGGTATGTTCTCAAACATGTCTTGCCTATAACGGCCACAGGGAGAGGCTTGATGACCATGAAACCGAGATAATGACTCTGGAGATAAGAAGGAGTTATCAATTCCTGATCGCCTGCTAAGAAGGCGTGGAACTGATCCTTAGTGAAGTGGGCATCGAAAAAATGCAAACGGCTGCATAGGCGCTCATATGGGTAAAAACAGCTAATATAGTAGGCTGAGAAATCCTCAAAGAAATCGTGATCAATATACTCTTTTTCAAAGATAATTGTTTTGGCACATAAGTCATGAAAATACCTTATAAAATAACGTATCCGGTCTTGTCGTACCTTCTCATGAACCTCAGACAGTATCTTTCTTGAGCTGCAATAAAGGAATTTGGAATTCCGGGAATTCCGGGTACACCATACTTAATTCATGAAAAGGCCGGGGGAGAGTGTTACTGTCTATTGATGGCTGGGTTGGCGCGTGGTGGGGTTTCTGATCGCTGTTATCGGATTAATACTTGAAAAGCTGGTTCTCAGAATTGGCTGTTCCTGAAATCATTTTACCAAGAGTACTGTAGTTATTTTCAGGCGCTCCCGATTGCTCTATTCGAGTAACCGAGGTGTCGTGATTTCAAAACCGGACCGCAAGGATATATTCTGCCAAGGATACCGCCGCAAAATTAAATATGGTGTCCCCAGAATTAAGAGAAATCGATCCGCAGATTTCTCCGATGATCGCAGATTCAAGGGACCAGGGCCATTGAACTATCTCAGGGCCACGGGTCTGGGGCGATGACTACTGCTGAATTTCGGCCCTCCTCGCCTGGAATTCAAACGTCTCGTGTTTTATCATCTGCGCACATCTGTGGAATCTGCGGATCAGATAAAAAGTTTTGAAAGGCTAAGTTTTAGCCGGGGAAGGACAAGTACGGTCGTGTTGCTTACATTCTTCGCGTTCCCGGTGTATTTCTCAGGCGGTGTCAGTGGACCTGTCATTGCGAGCGCAGCGAAGCAATCTCCCAAAGCTTCGGAGATTGCCACGGCCTGACGGCCTCGCGATGACAGTTCGGGGCTGTGGCGGTACCAAATCCTGAGATTGCTTCGTCACTACGTTCCTCGCAATGACACGTTGGGCGCTGGCATAGCGATTGTGGAACAATTGCCGGTGCTTATTGTATTGTGCTTGGGGTGAGGTGTGCTCTCGGCTCATTTCGGGGCGGAGCGAAAGTCCTCACCAAAAGGACAGGAAGGATCCCCATGTCACGCTATCAGCAACATCCCGTGATCCGCCCCTAACAGTTTAGTCCCGCGCAGAACGCGGGATTGGCGGAGGGGCCGGGCCCACTGGGCGTGGTGCCAACATGCATCTTGAGACTGAGAGCTCTCAGCAAACTCCGATGTCCGGTGATGCATGTTCGCCGTGCGCGGAGCACCACAAAAAGTGGGTTCCCAGTGGCCTTCTCAGCGCCCCTATTGATCTCATCCGTAATTCCGGGGACACCTTACTCAATTACATCGCTGCAGAGCGAATTCGGCATGGAGTCCCCCGGAAAGGGCAGATAGTAGACAGATGACGTGATCCCTACGCAGGGGACTTTTGCGGGATCGGGTTGTGGGCGGTTTTTTTTCGTTATACAGACGGTCGTGCGGACGACCACAAAAGTCCAGCTATTCTGCATGATTCTCATAAATGAAGGTGCAGTGCGAGGCACCCTCCGCAAGCGTCTTGCCGGGGCCCCCGCGAGAAAAAGTCACTTTGTTGGGGGCGTAAGAGTTGTAGAAAATATTGTCCACAGAGCAGAACATGGGACCAAGTTCAGGCACGCCCAGACATTTGAACAAGTCCACGTAACCGCAAGAGGTACATCTGTACTCGAACCGGGAACCGGTCTGCTCCACCACCTCTTCATTCGCATTGCTGAACAGTCCTTGGAGCGCTAGCTCATGAAACCTGATCATATTTTCAAATGTTCTCGGCGATTCAACGATCTTGAAATTTGCGCCGAATACAGCCAGTGCAGCGGGCAAGAAAGCCGCGCGTAAAAGCTCGAATGCCTTTTCTCGACCAATCTTATTCTTGATGCGATCATACATCCACGCTGTTACGACTGCTGGTTCGGCCCATTTCCCGGAGAAATCCTCGGGTACGCTTCTCCTGAATCCACGCAGGGTAGCGAAAGTGCTCACCATAAACCATAGGGGATGCTTTATATAGCCTCTCAAGACGCCGTATGTGATAATCAGATATGACATCGTACCTATACCGGTCGTCGGCCTTAGAAAAGACCGAACCATGATTTCTTTTTCGCTCAAACCGGAATTGTGTAGCGGTTCTGCACTCTGGGCTGTCATCAGGATCTCCTTTCGGCCATTCGAGATGACCTCATAGCGAGGGTAAAGTTCGCCCCGGCCGGCGGGTTGTCCCGTCGCGCGCCAAGGGCCGCTTACCCGAGAGAAGGACATTCATCCGTTTCTTACTCCCCGCAATGGCACCCCTGAAACCCGCGCCGCTCCACCCGCCACCGATACATCAGTTTCTATTATCGTGGTCGTCCCTGTCCGCGGTTCTTTTGGGGCACGCAGTCGAATGAGACTTCCGGCTTCCTTTCCTCGAGGACCTGGTCAAAGTACAACGCCATGTCCCTGGCGAGTTCGGAAAGGACACCGAATTCTCGGGATTTGAGCCGCCTCAACCGGTCCAAAAATACGGTATCCATTCGAGCGTGAAACTCTTGATGCCCGCGAAACGCGGATTCGCCGCTTTCCGTAAGTCTCGCCCGTACTTCTTTTCTATTGTGCGTGCCATTGTATCGCTCAACGAGCTTCTTCCTCGTGACTTTTGCGACAATCTGGGCGACAGCGGGTTTCGATATGCCCAGCATTGAGGCTAGCTCCGTCATATTGATGCCCGGGTGTCGTCCGATGGCCTGGATTGTGTGGATCTCAGAAGGGAACAGTTTGTCGCCGGTACCGAAATCCCTGGGCAGTTTTTCAAGGGTGGTGATTTTGTTCATGATCATGCCGATCAGGCGCATCAAATCGGCTGCTTGGCCTATCTTCGTTTTCATGACAATTTAGTTAAGCAGATTAACAATATTTTTTCAATCTCTTACACGGCGGGCTGTTTCAGCGAGAGCAAACAAAATACTAACTTTATTATCAGCATCCTAACTTGATTATCGGCTCGGGAAGAGTAGAGAAAACGGTTGTGTATCAGAGACCGGGTCGCTCAGCAGATCTCTATTCGTGTGGTGGTGAATAGCAGAAATGAATGTGACAACTCGTAAAGAACTCGCCAATATTATAGTCCGGAAGAAGCCCTGGAGCTTTCAAGGGGCTCTTGAGCGCCTTTTTACGCTCTCGTTCAACGGACTCGTGTACAACCAGATATGGGAAGACCCGCGCGTGGATATCGAAGGGCTTCGGCTAGACCATGACAGCCGTCTCCTCACGATCTCCAGCGCGGGCTGTAACATTCTGAATTATCTGACGGTAGACCCGCAATCCATTATCGCTGTCGACGTGAATGCTTCCCATCTTGCGCTGGCTAGGCTGAAACTGGCCGCTGTGGAGTATCTCCCGAGTCATGATGCCCTGTTTAGGTTTTTCGGCTGCGCCGACGACAAGTTGAATCTGGTCAACTATGCACGCTACTTGCGCCATAGGCTGGACGACCAGACTCGTGAGTTCTGGGAAGGTGGTTCCTGGCTTCGTCAGAGGTTTGTAGGACCCCGTATCGAGTTTTTTGCGAGAAACCTTTACGATTATGGCAGCATGGGGCTGTTTAACCGCTTTGTCCACCTTTTGACGGGCATGAAGAAACTGGATGCCCGGGAGTTCCTGAACGCATGCACCCGTGATGAACGAGAAATGCTTTACCAGCGATATTGTGAGCCGATGCTTAACAGTTTCTCCGCAAAAATGCTCTCCAAGTTGCCGTTTTTGCTCCACGCTCTTGGGGTGCCGCCGGCACAGCTTGAGCGTATCAAGATTGAAGAAGGCCGAGACTTGTTGAGTGTCTATCAGGCCCGAATTAAGCGTTTGCTATGCGAGTTCCCCTTGGAAGACAACTACTTCGCCTGGCAGACCTTCGGTCGATGCTATGACACGGTGGAACGCCGCGCCATACCGGATTATCTAAAAGCAGACTATTTTCCCATGTTGAAATCTAATGTTCACCGAATCCAAACCCGTTTTTGCTCCTTGACCGCTTTTCTCCGCACTCAGCCCAAGCGTAGCTTGAACAGATTTCTGTTTCTGGATGCCCAGGATTGGATGACCGCGGATCAGATCAATGAGCTGTGGACCGAGGTGGCCCGAGTCGGGCAACCTGGCTCTCGGATCATGTTCCGCACGGGTGGTCGTGAACCGGTGGTCGAAAGCAATTTGAAACCGGAGCTTCGTGCGCGTTTCGAGTACGAGAGGGAGCTTTCCCTGGACCTCTTTCGACGAGACCGTTCGGCAATTTACGGCGGAGTTCACGTGTACGAGATGATGAACTGATGCGGCCATCACCATCCGAACGCACAAACGAGCCGCCGCCCGGAAAAGTCGCAAGGGCGGATCACGGCGCACTCATGGATCGGATTTATCGCCGCCAACGATACATATACGATCTGACTCGCCGGTATTTCCTCTTAGGGAGGGATACGTTGATCGAAAGGATGGAGGTGAAGGCAGGCGATCGGGTTCTGGAAATTGGCTGCGGGACAGCTCGTAATCTCATACATCTAGCCCGCCGATATCCCTCGGTTCAGCTTTTCGGAATTGACGCGTCAGGCGAAATGCTTAAGAGCGCTCGCACGAACTTGACTCGCGCCGGAATCCGCAATCAGGTCCAACTGGCATATTGCTTGGCCGAAGAGTTCTCTCCTGTGACCCTATTCGGAAGTACGGAACCGTTTGACACGGTATTTTTTTCCTATTCGCTTTCCATGATTCCCGAGTGGCAAGCCGCATTGGACAAGGGCTTGTTCAACGTCAGGACCGGCCGCTCCCTGTGGGTTGTGGATTTTTGGGACCAGGGCGGTCTCTCTAACTGGTTTGCCGGCGTCCTCCAACGATGGTTGAGCGTCTTCCACGTCCGTCACCGGCCGGAACTATTGGGGTATTTCCGAGAGCTTGAAAGGCGCGGCCTCATCACGCTGTCCATCGAACCGCTACACCGTCGATATGCTTACTTAGCGAGGCTTACCAAGATCGCGTGAAAAACGTGACCGCGATTCATCCGGAGATGGCCAGGGAGTTGCGGCAGAAATTTGAAGAAAGTCGCGCGGTTTCTGAAAGAAAACAGTTGTGCCGGATCTGAGCCCTAGGCTCTGCATGTCTTGATTTGTCGTGGAAGGTAGCGACAGGAGTGACAGAGTGAGTCATCGATTATATCGTTGTCATTCCATTTCTGATCAGGCGGTCGCTGGTTCAAATGCAGTCGCGCCTGACCAGAAAAAAAATCAAAAACCGTCAAGTCGGCCAAGCCGATTCAACGGTTTTTTTGTTTCATCTTCCTCCTCACTGCACCAAACCTGTCCAGTGAGCCTTTGCATTTCTAAGGTTTCTGATATTCTCAAGAAAACAGGACTAAACCCAAACGCCACAGAAATACGTACGGTGTCCACGAATTATCGACTTACGAATTATGTTTGAATTACGGTTTCACCTCTTCTTATAATGGTCCAGCACCCATGGTGCGAATTTGTATTCCACCGTGCCTTCGTATTTTATTCCCTCCCAGCCGTCAGGCCAGACACATACGCTTTTCCCGTCCTGCCATTGGGTTCCGATTCCGGTGGCATAATCCGGTCCAAAAACAAGGTCATGGTCCTTGGAGAACATTATTCTTGCAGAAGTGCCAATGTGATCAGTTTTCTCTAATACCGGCACCAGCTTATCGGGGTCTAAGGTATCGGTTTTCTCGATTGCCTCTTTCAGAATGTAAAGGGCGTCATAGGTCCCAGCCGTATAATTCGGGCCTTCCTTAAACCTCTCTTTATACTTATTGAAAAATGGTATTGTTTTATCAGTTATTTTGACCGGTGCGTAAGTATTAAGGATCAAAATGTAGTCCCCTTTTCCCCCCGTAGCGTTCCAGAATCCGTCCTTTTCAGCCTCAACATTGATTCCAACAAATGCAGCCGGAATCTGCAGCTCGCCTGCCTGCTTGGAAAAAGGAATACCTACCGAGGAAGAGAAGGTGACAAAAATAATTTGGGCTCCCGCACGCTGGATTGCGGAGAGTTCCGCGTTGACGTCCTTTGCCGTAGCAGAAGGTCGCCAGACCCCGACAACTTCCATTCCCATTTTCGGGAGAGTAGCTTCGGCGACCTTTACCATCGGATCGGCCCAGGCGGCCTTTTCAGCGACAATGGCAACTTTCGGCTTTTCGATCCCGAATTCTTTGGCCATAAGCTTGCGGACCATATCAAGCAGAACAAAATCAACTTTTACCAGAAAATTCGAATTGTACGGCGTCACCCGGAACCAGTATTTGTACTTGTCATAGTCTTTGGTCACCAGTTCACAAACACCAGGAAAAGCACAACCGCATCCGAAGAAAATCTTCTTGTTATCCATGGCGATATCCTGCATCGCCAGCATAGCCTCAGTGCGGAACCCCCCAGCCAGGAAATCGACCTTGTATCTGCTAACGGCAAGTTCCATGGCATTCGTCGCTTCCGGGACGCTCAAAAACTCATTAGAATCCACTTTTATAATTTCGATGAGGCGTTTAGCGCCTTTTATTGTTACACCGCCAGCCTTATTTATTTCCTCGGCAGCCATTGTCGCGCCGTTCCACATGCCTTCGCCCTGCGTGAACTGCATCGGGCCGATAATCCCAATCTTGATCGGATCCGCCGCCCGTGCAAAAAAACTCAAGAAAAATACCAATATAATGCTCAGCAACACTGTTCGAAAGAGATCTACCTTTTTCATTTTCCCCTCCAGCAAGATTTTTCATGATTGAAGTTTCTATTGCCCCCGTGACGATGCAGCGGTCTTGTCGCTCGATGAAGTCCGGAGTATGTGGTTCCCATCGTGTACGTTCCGTTCTTCGGCGCTGAAGCTCAGAAAATCAGAATGGAGACTAAATATAAGACCTGGTGAATGAACGTTCGTTCATGTTAAACGATAGTCCATATGCTTTTTGGCAGTCAAGCAATTTTTTGTACTGTCCTCCAATTCAACTTCTTGGGAACGCTCATCCCCCGGATGCTGCCTTGATCGCCCTTCGCCTTCTTGCCTCTATCACAACGAGCCATCAATAATTATTGATTCTCATAGATTTTTTGCAAACTCTGCTATTACAGCTTAATGAATTAATGATTTTCTGTTCCCAAGCATGAATTGGGTTTAGGGTGACTGGTTCAAATTCAGCTGGGGATTGCCAGTATGGTATGATCTAATTCTTTACTTAACAGGCGATGTCCCCTCGAGTGACCGCACACTTTCGATAACATGGCCGGTCTGTTATACTCAGTCCCCGAGCTTCCCAGCGCTTTGGCCAAGACCATTAGCAGAAGAAGTTTGGTGTCACGAAGGACAACCATGGAGAAGTTCTTGAATGGGCACATTGGATTCGCTGGGAATTATCGCATGTGAACCATCTGATCTGAAGCCATCTCTGGGAAAGACCGAGTGCAACGAGGTGTCAATCGATGATTAAGGCCACAATACCTGCTGAGAATTCCGATTGTAACCTCGGATCTTACGCGGAGGCATGTCAAGGCTTTTCGTGGAGCGACGTAGAAAAGAAATTTACCTGGCATGAGACGGGCAACATCAATATTGTACACGAGGCAGTGGATCGATGGGCAAACGATGAAGAGAAGGCCCGCCGAAAGGCTCTAGTATTCGAGAAGGGCGGTAAAATCCAGGAGTTTACATATTCCGAGCTGAAACAAATTTCATCGCAATGGGCCAATCTTTTTGTTGAGTACGGCTTTGCAGCCGGAGATCGGATGTTCATACTTCTTCCTTCGTCCCCGGAGGTTTACTTTGCCATGCTGGCTTGTGCCCGGCTAGGCATAATTTTTTGTATCCTCTTTGATACTCTAACTTTTGATGAAATTGACTCATGCCTCCGGAACTCAAAGCCCCGCGGAATAATTACACACCCGGATATGGCTGAACGGTTTCCTCTGCGTGCCATTGCTGGTTTGGAACACGTTTTTCTCACTGAGGGTTACGGTTCGTCGAGCCCCTTCCCTAGCGCAATAGTCATCTCGGACCAACTGAAAGATCTAGCTAAGGTGTGTGCTGGCAGGTGGTTAAGCCTTCCCTCACCCCTTTATCTTTCATATACGACCTCAGGTTCCGCAGGACCTCCAAAAGGAATTGTTCATTCACACAATGACATGGCGGGATATCTGGCCACTGCTAAGTATGTGCTTGACCTTAAGGATGATTCCATACTCTGGACTGACAGCGGTGATCCGGCCTGGGTGACTGGAATTGTATATGGCGCTTTTGCTCCATGGTTGTGCGGAATTACCTCTGTGGTGCAGGGAGAGCGTTTTTCGGCATCGACCTGGTACAGAACACTCGAGACGCACAGCGTAACCGTCTGGTATACGACTCCCCGGACGCTCACTCGGCTCATGGAAGCCGGAGATGACTTACCCGGCAGGTACGATCTGTCTTCATTACGTCACATCCTCACCGTGGGTGAGACCCTTAGTCCAGAGCAATTATATTGGGCCAAGAAAACTTTGAAGATTTCGCCTCACGATAGTTGGTGGATGACGGAAACTGGAATGATCTGCATTGCCAACTTCCCGTCGATGAATATCAGAGCAGGCAGCATGGGAAAACCAGTGCCCGGAATTGAGGTCGCGTTATTGGATGATGAAGGAATACCGCTGCCGGAAGACACGATCGGCGAACTGGCGATAAGGCCGGGCTGGCCCTGTATGATGACAGAGGTCTGGCGAGACATACCGGAATATCAGGCATATTTTCGCTTCAAAGATTGGTTCCTGACGGGGGATATGGCAACAAGGGATTTAGACGGCTATTATTATCACAACGGACGTAATGATGATCTAATCAAGGTCGGACAAAGAGACATGGGACCCTATGAGGTGGAACAAATACTCTGTCTTCATCAGGCGGTTGCCGAAGCCGCCACTATTTCTGTGCGGCCTTCCGGCGGGTACTCGGCATTCAGGGTTTTCGTTAGGTTGAAGGAAGGCTTCACGCCTTCCGACAGGCTGAAGCTGGAAATTAAGAGCTTTGTCAAGGCAAGCTTTTCTCCGGAGATCCCGCTCAATGAGATTGTATTTTCGGACGAATTACCAAGGACGCGATCCGGAATGATTCTTCAGCGGGTACTGCTGGCAAAGGAACTCGGTCTACCCATTGGCGATCCGGGCAAATTACGGGACTGACCGATGTAAGTCCACGGAAGAATGCGGAATTACAGGGAGTGGTCACACTTACCTTGGAGGAGGACATGTCTGACAGTGAATTCCCATCAGTTTATGACATGAGCATGGAGCAACTTGAACAGCGGCTTCAGGAAATTGAGCGGAACAGAGTTGAGTTCTTTGACGAGGCGCGAGATGGCTTCTACATACTTACCCGAGACGGGAAGTTCATGGACTGTAACAACGCCCTTGTGAGGATGCTTGGTTACAGGATCACGGAAGAGGTGCTCAGTTTAGACCTCAAGAAAGACTTATGGGCCAATCCTGAAGATCGACCCGTGTTCCAGTCTATAATTGAAAAAAGGGGATTTGTCTCGGATTATGAAGCGACATTCAAGCGCAAGGACGGCGAAATCATCTATGTCAGCCTATCCGCGTACGTCTGGCGGGACAAAGATGGCAAAATAGGCGGATACCGCGGCTTTGTAGTGAATAGAACCGAACAAAAACTCATGAACGAGCTGCTTTCCGCGTCAGAAATCAGGTACAAAGATCTTTTCAACAAAATTCGAGAAGGGGTTTTCATTTCTGACTATGCCGGGCGGGTAATAGACTGCAACCAGGCTCTCTGCGACATAATCGGGCGGACAAAAGAAGAATTCTACAGCATGAATTACTACAAAGACCTATTTACGGAAACGGAACATGTGGAGGACTTTAGAAGGAAGTTCACATATTACGGTGCAATAGGCGACTACGAGCTGCAAATAGTTCGAAAGGACGGCACAGTTCGAGACGTTTCGATGAGCGGCTATGCAACGCGAGATGCTGCGGGGGAGGTTGTGCAATATCAGGGTCTGATGAGGGACATCACGGATGAGAAGCGGCTGAGCAAGCAACGCGTGATGTCTGAGAGGCTTTCCGCAATGGGGGACATTGCCTCACATTTGGAATACGAACTCACCAATCCCATGTACGGGATAACCACCTCGCTGGAGAGCCTGAAAGGATTTCTGCCTGAGGTCCAAGACTCGAAGAAATATTTTGACGCCGCTTATAATACATGCAAACGGATATCGAGACACTTGCTCAAAATGAAGGAGTTTTTCAAACCGAGCGAAACGGTGAAAATTCCTACAGAGATCAACAAGCTCTTGGAAGAAACTGTTCGGTCGTTTGAAGAGGACTTTAAGAACCTTAACATCCAAGTGCTAACTGACTTGGCTCCTGATCTGCCCATTTTGTTGGCGGTAGGCAGTCGCTTGCGAGAGGTTTTCATCAACTTAATCAGTAACTCAAATTCCGCTATGCCGGAGGGGGGAGAACTGAGAATCGGAAGCCGCTTTGATCAGAAGAGGAATTGCATAATCGTGACCTTCGAAGATACCGGTGTTGGAATTCCGGCGGACAAATTGGAAAGGATCTTCGACGTTTCCTTCACCAAAAAACCTGATGAGATATCAATTGGACTAGGACTGAGCATTTGTTTAGCGGTTGTGAAAGAGCATGAGGGCAGAATCGATGTGACCAGCAATGCGGGTAAAGGCACGGTGTTCGAGATTTTTCTGCCTGCGTATAGCTCCTGATAACCGAGACTTCGCCCGAGCAAATTCTTTGCTCGATTTATCTGATCAATTCCGGCGCAAATTTCAACGCTGTATCCAGGTACTTAGATTTGGTCAGACCGCTTTTCATTATAGCAGGTGTCAAGATTGATGTCCGTTTGACAATGAGCTCGAAATTCTGAAGGAATGCGATGGCGCTGAAAGTTGTCATTGCGAGGGCGTCAGCCCGTGGCAATCCCCTCAGCAGAAGCTTAGGAGATTGCTTCGTCGCTTTCACTCCTCGCAATGACACGACGAGATAACCCAGTTCCCGTAGGATGCGGTGAGCCCGCGTTTCGCGGGGGAACCGCATCAATCGAGTTCTTTCGCGAACGATGCGGTTTCGCTTCGCTCACCACATCCTACTCACTGAAGCGTCTCCAAGTTGCTACTGAGCGACTCCATTCTTGTGTGGAACACGCGCTTGCTTTCATAAGGAAACTTATCCATTCTCTGATGTTGACACATGCCCAACTCTGAAGAAGCTATCGTATGTTGGATCTCGACAACTGGGGTCTAAATTTTTAGTCATGATAAAAAAGAACTTGACACATCTAGAGGACTAGATAATTTTATGCTTGTTCAATCCAAGTATGTGGGACTTCATTCCGTCTCTAAACCGGGCAAGATTCGTCAGACATAAGCTATAGACGATTTGGGCCAGGCGAGGCCATATTGCAGATACGCATGAAAAAGGAGTGCCGCCATGAAGAGGAGAAGAGAGGTGGCAATACCAACTCTTGGCTGTATTGCAGTATTTATCGGGGATGCAGGCCATTTGTCTTGAGCCTTTGTGGCCTGTCTCATAATTTTGTGTGATTTCTCCAATTGGCTTACTGGCTGTGGAATTTACTTGTGGATTAGTTTTAGGTTCCAAGAATTAAACAGAGGCTAAACCAGAAGTTCTTCGCTAGGAGGAAGATTTATGAATTTGGCCACAAACCTGGAACGGTCTGCGTTCTTCTTCCCCGATCGACCGGCCATCAGTGAAGCCGGAGTGGACATCAGTTATGCCCAGCTAAATGACCGATCCAATCGCCTGGCGACTGCATTAATAAAAATGGGTATAAGACCCGGCGAGCGAATTGGGCTTTGTGCTCCAAATTCTGGCGACTGGATAGCCTTTTACTTTGGCGTTTTGAAGACCGGCGCGGTGGCGATCACTTTGCCCTTTCTTCTCAAAGCCGGCGAACTCAGCCGGTTGCTAGATCATTCGAAACCAAGGTTTGTTTTTACTTCTGATGACAAGCTCGATGACCTGGAAAGCTTCCGAGGCTCCGCCGGAGTGGAAAAAACCATCTGTCCGAACGGGGATTTAACCCTGCAACAGTTAATGGATATGGGCACGTCATCCTTTAGAGCTGTGGATAGAGAGCGAACGGATGTCGCGGCGGTCCTGTATACCGGAGGTACTACAGGAAACCCAAAAGGGGCCATGCTGAGCCACGAACACATTAGTCTCTCAAGTCACAACATCGCATTCTGTGAGCGTTCATCCGAGACCGACCGTGCCTTATGCTTCCTGCCTTTTAATCATGTTTTCGGCCAGATCCACATCATGAACGCTACCATCCTGAGTTGTGGATGTGTGGAGATCCTTCCACGTTATGATCTGGATGAAGTCCTGTCACTGATGAGTGCCGGCCGCGTGACGAAGTTTTTTGCAGTACCCACTATTTATGCACGTCTGCTCACGATAGACCGACTGAAGGAAAAGCTGGGAAAGGTCCGATATTCTTTTTCAGCCGCGGCCAGCATGGCCGGCGAGATCGTCCGACAGTGGAAAGAACAAACAGGTTTGACGATCTACGAGAGCTACGGGATGACCGAGACAATGCCGGTTACGTGGAATCATTATTACCGGCATGTTGTCGGTTCGGTAGGTACCGCGGTACCCGGTGTAGAGGTACAGATGAGGGATGCTGAGGGTCACCCCGTACCGGTGGGAAAGGAGGGTGAGATCTGCATCCGCTCACACAGTGTTATGCGCGGATACCTTGATAATCCGGAAGATACAGCGAATGCATTCTGGGAAGACGGTTGGTTCCGGTCGGGGGATGTCGGCATATTTGACGATAACGAATACATTTACATAGTGGATCGGGTCAAGGACCTCATCATAACGGGCGGTGAAAACGTATATCCGCGTGAGGTAGAAGAGCTTATCTATACGTATCCGGAAGTGCAGGAATGTGCGGTTATTGGCGTTCCTGACAAAGAATGGGGCGAGCGGGTCACGGCAGTTCTCGTACCCCGGCCGGATCGGAAAATAGAAACCAAACGACTGAATGTTCTTCTTAAGGAACACCTGGCGCCGTTTAAAGTCCCAAAGGAATACCTGGTTTTGGACGAACTGCCGAAAAACGCAACCGGAAAAATCCTGAAACGAGAGCTCAAGAAGCAATTTGCCGGCTGATGATTTCATCCCGACAAGAACAGTCGACAATATAACAAACAACTCAATAGAATTGAGGAAAAGCTCCGAAATCCAAAGAAGGAAAGAAAGCCGTTTATGATCATAATTGGTGAGAAAATTAATGGGACCAGGAAACAAGTAGCTGCTGCTATTCATGATCGCGATGCTGATTTTATTCGAAACCTCGCGACGCGGCAGTTTGAAAATGGCGCCACTTATATAGATCTAAATGCGGGAACGCTTCCCGAGCGCGAGCCGGATGATATGGTCTGGCTTGTGGAAACAGTACAGGAAGCGCTTCCTGAGGCGATACTGTGTTTGGACAGCGCCAATCACCAGGCGCTTCGGGCAGGAATCGAAAAGACTAAACGAATCCCAATGCTCAATTCTTTGAGTGGTGAAAAGCTGCGGATTGATGGGGTATTGCCGCTTGCCTCAGAATTTCAAACGGAACTAATTGTTCTCGCTCTGGATGATGCTGGTATCCCAAAGACCAGCGAAGATCGGCTCGTCGTTGTGCGTCGTTTGATTAAAATCACCCGCGAGGCAGGACTGTCAGACGAAAAACTCTACATTGATCCATTAGTTATGGCCATTTCCACCGGAACGGAAAATGGAAATATCGCATTGGAGACCTGCCGAAACATAAAAACCGAATTCCCGGAGGTTCACCTAACCTGTGGCCTATCCAATATTTCTTTCGGCATGCCGTTACGGGCAATATTGAACCAAGCTTTTATGGCACTCACAATTGAAGCAGGGATGGATAGCGTTATCATGAATCCCGATGACACGGAACTTCGAGGAATTATGATGGCAGCTGAAACAATTCTTGGGAAGGACCGTCACTGTCTAAATTTTATCCGAGCCTTTCGGGCTGGAAAAATCGGGCCGAAAACTCATCCTTGACACAGCTCTGTCACTGAGCTTGAGCACGCGAGCGGGCTCCATGAAGGAGAAGAATCAATGCAAGATCTTACAAATGCGATAGTTGAAATGAGGGAAGACGACGCCCTGGCCCTTACTAAGAGTTATCTGGATCAGGGTACCGATCCGATGCGGATTTTCGACGCTTACAAGGAAGCCTTGGGCGTAATTGGCAAGCGGTTCGAAGAAGGTACATTTTTTGTGCCGGAATTGATTATGGCGGGAGAGATGATGAAAACCGCATCCGACCTGATGAAACCTCTAGTTACCGCGAAACAAGGAGAGGAAAGTACCAAGATTGGCAAATTCCTTCTGGGAACTGTCGAAGGTGACATTCACGATATCGGAAAAGATATTGTCCATATGTTAATGGATATCAATGGGTTTGAGGTGAGAGACCTTGGCGTGGACGTTCCTGCTAAACGATTTTGGGACGAATACAAGGATTTTCAACCAGATATTATAGGTATGAGCGGATTGCTTACGCTGGCATACGAAGCCATGAAACAGGTGGTAGACGGTCTGAAAGAGATGGGCGTGCGAGGCCAGGTCAGAGTTATAATTGGGGGTGGCCAAGTCGATGAGCATGCCGGGAAATATGTGGGAGCCGATGCTTGGGTTACCGACGCCGTGGCCGGTGTGAAATACGCTCTTGAATGGGTGAAGAGTTAGTCTCAGGGGAGGATGAAATGAACGACGCAGAACAATTACTACAGCAACGTGAGAAGCGCATCCAGGATGCAATAGCCCTCAAGAAACCTGATCGAGTTCCTATCGCCTCCATGTGGGATTTTTTTCCGGCCAAGAGGAAAGGTTATACCGTAAAGGAGGTGATGTATGACTTTCAACTCATGTTTGATCTGTGGGTGGAATGCCTGATGCACTTCGAGCCGGATCTGGGCGACAACCCCTATCCTCTACGAGGATTCGGCCCTTTGATGGATATATTGGACTTTCAACACCTCAAATGGGCAGGGCACGGTGTGGGTGACGACACGTCATATCAGTTCGTGGAGCTTGAGCTTATGAAAGCGGATGAATACGACCATTTCCTTTTCGATCCATCCGATTTCATGGTTCGACGATACTGGCCGAGAGTAAACAAAGCTTTTGCGCCTTTTGAAACACTTCCTCCCCTGAACCAGTCAATTTCTTACACTTGGGGTCTATATAACGCGGTCTTTCTGCTGTCCCCTGAGATGGAGGCGGCCCGCACAGCCATGATTGAAGCGGGCAAGGCGTCCGCAGAAGTGCTGAAATGGACGGCCGCGTTCGGCAAGAAAATGGCCGAGATGGGTTTCCCGCCTTCTTCCGGAGGATTCGCCCAGGTGCCTTTTGATACATTAGGCGATGTGTTTCGAGGAACCAAAGGCATTATGATGGATCTGTTCAGGCGTCCCGATAAAGTAATGGCCGCATGTGAAAAACTGTTGCCCATCATGATCGATTCCGCCGTAGCATCTGCCAAGCGTACCGGTGTTCCGAGAATTTTTATTCCGCTTCACAAAGGCCTTGACGGATTCTTGTCTCCGCAACAGTTCGACAGGTTTTATTGGCCGCACATGAAAGAACTCCTAAACGCCCTCATCCGTGAAGGCATCACCCCCTGGGTGCTTGCTGAGGGCGCCTGCAATACCCGACTTGAGGCATTTCGCGATGTGCCGCCCGGTAAGGTAATTTATCATTTCGAATCTACGGACATATTCAAAGCAAAGGAAATTATGCGCGGACGCTGTTGTATTCGCGGCAACATCCCTGCGAGCATTCTCACGATTGGAACTCCGGAAGACGTCAAACAATATTGTAAGAAGCTGATAGATATTTGCGCGGCGGATGGAGGCTACATTTTGGACGCGTTCGGTCCTCTTGCAGAGGCCAAGCCGGAAAACGTGCAAGCCATGTACGATTTCGCCAGGGAATACGGGGCATAACTGGTCTGCGGTGGTCACGAAGCCGTGTCCGGACATGATCCCGTCACCCTGATCTTAAACATTTAATTATGAGGAGGTGCAAAGATGGCCAACAAAACGGTTAGCGCGAGGGAAGTCTTTGACGGTAGCCCGTTCACTCCTTACCAGGTGTGGGTTTGTTTCCTGTGTTTTTGTGTGACGCTCCTCGACGGCTTTGATCTGACAGTGATAGGAGTGACGCTGCCTAAGATTAGGGAGTTTCTGAATGCTACGCCTAGTGCGCTGGGTCTGGCAGTGGGCGCCGGTCAAATCGGGCCTCTGGTCGGAGCGATCGTTCTGGGCATGTTGGCGGATCGTGTGGGGCGCAAGCGGATGTTATACATATCCGCTCTCATTTTCGGTGTGTTTACATGGCTGACGTCATACGTTACAAGTGTGGAACAACTGGCGCTGTTGCGCCTGCTCGCCGGAATCGGGCTGGGTGGAGCTGTTCCCAATGCTCTTTCTTTCGGCTGCGAATATGCGCCCAGCCGCGCGCGTGCAACTCTGACCACCATGATGTACGCGGGAATGGCTGTCGGCTCCATCATCGGCGGGCTATCAGGAGCGTTTCTGATGCCAGTCTACGGCTGGCAATCGCTCTTCGTGGTGGGTGGCATAACGCCGATCGGCATAGCCATCATAATTGCGCTGTTGCTTCCTGAGTCACTGGAATTTTTGGTTCGACAAGGAATGGATAACGTACGAATTCGGGCGATCGTTTCCAAAATCAACCCGTCTCTCGGAGCGGACAAAGAAGTTCAGTTTTACTCAAGTGAAGAAAAGCTCCCCGGGATACCTGTCAAGCACCTGTTCACGGGCGGCCGCGCGTTCACTACCGTGTTATTGTGGATACTCTTCCTTCTCAGCTTCTTCTTGTTATGGTTCCTGCTCACCTGGGCGACTACCTTGTTGCGCCAAAGCGGAGCCACAGTCCAGCAGTTTAGCATAGCATTTGCGTGCATTAATTTCGGCTCCTTGGTGGCGACAATCACCATCGGCCGCTTGATGGACAAGTTCAATCCCTTCCGGACGTTGACGTTCGCCTTTATTCTTGCCTTCGTTAGCGTCGTGGTTTTCGGGTTCACAGCCGGCAGTCCATTTATCATCGTCGCCATTGTTTCTACTCTAACAGGATTTTTCGTAATCGGCGGCAACTCCGGCCTCATGGCGCTTTGCACTATGTCCTATCCCCTTGACATCAGGGCTTCAGGTCTTGGTTGGGCGTACGCCGTAGGCAAGATCGGCTCACTGCTAGCGCCGGTGACGGGAGGCTTTCTCACCGGCTTAAAATGGAGCGTCCCTCAAATCTGCATCACGCATGCTGTGGCCGCGTTGCTTGTCACTGTATGTGTCATAATCCTGAAGAGACACGTAGCTGCCGCCAATGCGAAGAGTGGAGTTTCGTAGGGCGCCGCGACCGCGGCTCAAGCTGGTTGAAAGCCACGAGAGCAAGATTGACGCATTAAAAAAATGTTTTCTTGGGTCGGGATGAGCCTGGCCTTTTATACGAGTTCACTTTCGAGTGGAGGACATACGGCAACGGCGCACTGGACCGTCTCCGTTCCGCCTTTTGTTAAGGGGGACGAGAGATGCCGGGCAGAATTCAGGATGGAAGTTATGCTTGTGCCCTCGCACATTCCATCCTGAACGCAATCTGGTACGACTGTTGCCTAAACTCCATTCCAATGCCTTGATTCGGTAGAAAGTTTTCGAACGAGATTCACCAGACATGCCGGACCAAATTAACAAAAATCGTTTCGAGCCGGCGTATGCCCAGTTGGCTGGTATTATACGTCGCCAGATAGCCGGCGGCATTTACCCGCCCGGCGAGAAAATTCCTTCCGAGTCGTCCATTAGCAAACAATATGGACTTTCCACCATGACGGTCCGGCAAGCCATAGGCGTGCTTATAGATCAAGGGCTGGTGGTGCGTATTCAAGGCTCCGGGACATTTGTCAAACCGCTAGCGCTGACCGAATCACGTTTTGACTTGGATAGCATTAAGCAAATTTTCCAGGACCCGGATAGAATTCGTGTTAAAGTCCTTCAACTTAATCTGGCTCGAACCGATGCGGCTACTGCTGAGAAATTGCATTTAGCCGAAAACGCTCGAATCATTGTTATCAGGCGGCTCTTACTTCGAGATAAGGAGCCCATCATGTTTCACGAAGGGCGGGTCCGTTGTGATCCGTCCCGGCCGTTGGTCGAAGCAGAGCTAAATTTGGGACCGCTTTCCGATTTGTTTAACGGCAACGGTGGTGGGACCGTGAAGAAAGGTGAGCTGGTACTCCTTCCTAGCTCGTTGGATGAAGAAAAGGCAGCCCTGTTGGGCCGGCCTGTCGGAACACCGACATTTAGACTGGAATATGTAGTGTATGATTTTGACGATGTGCCTTTTGGTTGGGGATGGTTCACCACCACGCCGGAAATCATGAGCCTGAAAACCAGCCTTGGCCTATGGGAAGCGCCGAGGGGCTAGATGCGCAAGAAAACCCAAAAGAGTTTAACTGATAAAATGACGGAACTCGCTGTGCGAGTTTCGGAATTGAAGGAGGACGAAGTCCTCGCGATGATCCAACAGCATCTCGAATCGGGCACGCCTCCCGCCGAACTCCTCTCCGCGTGCCAAGAAGGTATGCGCCTTGTCGGCTTACTGCATGAAAAGGGCCAATACTTCATAGCCGGACTGATTATGGCAGGAGAGATCATGTACCAGGCCGTGGAGTTGCTTCGTCCCGTAATGATCAAAGCACGCACCGGCCAAAACGCGGGACGAGTAGTATTGGGGACTATCGCAGGGGATATTCATGATATAGGGAAGAACCTCTTTAAAGATCTTTTGGAATGTCATGGTTTCCAGGTAACGGACCTTGGGGTCGATGTTGCCCCGGCTGAGTTTCTTCGTGCCGGCATGGAATTCGGCGCGGACCTGATCGCTGCATCGGACCTGATGACGGGTAGCTTTCCCCAGCTACGCGAATTGGTCCGATTATTTGATGTAAATGTTTTTCCTGAGAAAGTGCGGCCTATGATCATTATAGGCGGCGGACAAGTGGACAAAATGGTTTTCGACATGACGGGTTCAGACTACTGGGCAACAGATGCATTTTCCGGTGTACGGCTTTGCCAAAAAATCATGGCCGAACGATCAGAAAACCCAACCCAGTGACCTAGTTATATATAATTATTCTATAATGTAGTAAAATCAGTAGAAGAAAGCATATTCAAGGTGGTATCTACCCTTGGTCGGCTGCTACCAACCTGAGTTCTCGAACGAGAATGGGATTCAGGTTCAGCAGAAATGATAATTGAGATGTGTCGAGGAAAATTGTAATTGTGGAAACGGTTATTCTAGCCTGCAACACCATACGTGACGAACTCGAAAAAGCTGCCCACGAAATTAAGTGCGAGTACCCCTTCACGTGGATTGAATCGGGTCTCCATCTGAACCCGGATTCGTTGCGCCGACGCATGCAAGAGGAGCTGGACGCTGTTGATAACGCGCAACGGGTGCTGTTAGGTTTTGGGTTTTGTGGTAATTCGTTAATCGGGCTGCACTCGCGAAATTTCCAGATGATCTTTCCCAAAGTTGACGATTGCATTACCATGCTGCTGGGATCGAAAGAAAACCGGGACAGATTGGTGCGGGGTGGCGGAATCTATTTTCTTACGAAAGGCTGGCTCGAAGGAGAAGCAAATATCTGGAGAGAATATGAAGCTGTACTGGAACGATTCGGCACTGAGAGAACTGAACGGATTTATAAACGTATGCTGGCTCACTACCGATATTTGGGTTTAATTGATACGGGAGCTTATAATTTGGAGGCACTGCTCCCTCTAGCGAATAAGATAGCTGATACGCTTAAGCTGAAGGCCTGTGTTTTGCCGGGATCGGATCATTACTTGAAGAAATTCCTCACAGGCCCCTGGTTGTCTCCTGATTTTGTGGTTATAGAGCCGTTTGCCACGGTTGATCTGTCACGGCTGAGCAACAATTTTGATTCAAAGCCGAATCCACTCCAAGGCATCGCATAACGAGAAGAATTCTTTGTCCAAAATCATCTTCGCAGGTCATGATTCGGTCATTGAAGCGCAAAAAGGCGAAACACTTTTGTCATGCATTCGTCGCGCCGGGCTAGCTGTGGATTCGACTTGTGACGGCAAAGGCAAGTGCGGCAAGTGCCGAATTACCGTTCAGGGGGAGGTCTCATCCCGTAACGAAATCGAAGCACGCCATCTCGATAATCAAGCGGCTGAGGTCCGGTTGGCCTGCCAAGCTAGAGTATTGGGAAACGTGCGCATTGCTCTTCCCGAGGCGTGGACCAAATTAAAGTCAGTCCCGGGTATATCAAATCGTGAAGTTCCTCTGGACAGTCTCGTAAAACGATTGGCTCCTACCGAGCTTCCACCTGGAAGTTCCGAACCGTATTCTGAAATTTTTCCCGGAAGAATTATTGATCTCCATGTCCTTCAGGAAATAGCACTACTCGACAAGAATGAGGGACATACCCCCGGTGTGGCATTCGGACAAGAAATCCTGGACATTCGGTTCGATGACAAACCTCTTCTCGGTGCAGCAGTTGACCTGGGCACGACGAATATCTCCTTGTCGGTTTTTGATCTTGAAAGTGGCGAATTGATCGGCACATCATCAGCTTTGAATCCTCAAACAGCATACGGCGGAGATGTCATCACTCGCATCAGTCATTGTCGCCAGGATCTGCAGGCGATATCCACACTACAGAACCTAGCGGTCGAAAAAATAGGAGCATTGTTGCAAGAAGCTTTGGGCCCTGACCATGATAAGGAGCGGGTATATCTTATGATGGTTGCGGCTAATACGACAATGCTCCACCTTTTAGCTGGTGTCTATCCGTTGTCTTTGGCCTTGGCGCCGTTCAGGCCTATTTTCATTGAATCTCTCATTGTGAGGTACGATGATCTCTCTGTTCGAATCAATCCTCAAGGGCGCTGCATCCTCTTACCGGGTATCTCGGCCTATATTGGAGCGGATATAGTCGCAGGCCTTATGGCCATTGACTATCGATCACGCAAAGGAATCACTCTTTTTATAGACATCGGAACGAACGGCGAAATTGTGCTTATCGAGGGACCGGACCGGATGATTGCCACGTCCTCCGCTGTCGGACCGGCACTGGAAGGGATGAATATATCATGCGGCTGCCGGGCTGTTCCAGGTGCCGTTGATTCATTCACGCTGGACAATGATTTTTGCCCGCGCTTCACAACCATAGACGGTATTCCTCCAAAAGGCATCTGCGGAAGTGGTCTAATCGATCTCACGGCCGCACTTCTGAACGCGGGCCTGATTTCGCCAATGGGAGCATTTGACCCCCATGCGGACGAACGATTGAGGTCCCCGCTGTCCGGCGATTGTTATTACCTGGCGGACGGCGTGTTCTTGAGTCAGAAAGATGTTCGGCAGGTGCAGCTTGCTAAAGCCGCCTTGATCACGGGGATTATGGCGCTGTTAAAAGAAGCGGGACGGTCCGTGGACGAAGTGGACGAAATAATCATAGCAGGCTCTTTTGGTTACCATCTGAATGCAGATAATGTGAAGAGACTGGGCATGCTACCTCACAACTACAGAGGACCCATAACTTTTGCCGGGAATACTTCCCTTTCCGGCGCTGCTCTAGCTATGCTTAATCAAGAGATCCTCAGAGAAATGGAGCGAATCCCGGAATTCACGCGTGTAGTCGATTTGGCCTCGCACCCTGATTTCCAAGAACTTTTCATCTCAGCACTTAATTTTCCCGTTAAGGGCTGTTAGAATTTTTGGAGACATTCTGCGGAACGCCCTCGCTGCAGGACAGAAGAGAGATGTTCCCCGGAAACTCACCCCGAAATCTCATCAAACCCAAGGAGGAACGGATGCCGTACGTGAATATCAAAGTGACTAAAGAGGGAGTTACCGCAGAGCAGAAAGCTAAACTCATCCACGGAGTCACGCAGTTATTGCTCGATGTGCTCGGCAAAGACCCTCAGATAACATCTGTAGTGATCGATGAAGTCGAAATGGACAATTGGGGCATCGGTGGAGAGAGCATCACTGCCAGGCGGAAGAAAGCAAAGAAATAAGCATAACCGCCTCTAAAGACCCGACATGGCGAGGCTGGCGCTGCATAGATGAAAATATTTTCCCCACAGCTCTGCTCGATCCTACTTTAGGGGCTGCGGGCATGTGCATCTTTTTGATGCTGTTGAACCGCGTTCTTATTCTTATGCGGGACAGCAAAACCAAGAGTACCACCATTCTCCTGGTTTTCTTGGCTATGATGGGCGGCTCGGCCGCGTTGGGTATACTGCTTTACCGGCTCCCCTTTCTGGGCTCAATTGTGGTCCCTTCCTTATATGGGAGAAGATTCGACCACGGTCATTTCCTGGTTAATGGAACCCATTTATTTGTGTCGAGCGGAATTGGCGTTTCTAGTCCTCAGTTCAGACTATATTGTAGGCCCGACATCTTCATTGTGGACGTGTTCGCAGGTACGGATGAGTCTGATAAATTAGATTTTAAGTAGTTTTTGGTTGGATACCGTGACATCCGGTTATGGTGTGCGAAAATGGTGTGACTCTGTTGACGCACCTAAACTAGCGATGATATATACTGACACAAACATCAGTGGTTTCTGCCAGTATGAAAACGGACAATTCGGAACCTACAAACGCGCTGCTTACCACCAAAGACATAGCCAAGCTCCTCGGGGTTAACGAGAAGATGGTCTACAGCCTCATCTCGGAAAAGGGGCTCCCGGCCACCAAGATAACCGGCAAATGGCTTTTCCCGAGACATCTGGTGGAACAGTGGATAGATCGGAGTACCATTAACCACCCGGGCACAGCCGCTCCGTTGCCGGCGTACAACGGTCTTCTCATTATTGCAGGTAGTAACGATATCCTTCTGGACCGCACAATCTCATTATTCAATAAGTCATATCCTGAGCATGTGGCTGTCTTCGGGAATCTTGGAAGTCTCGGCGGTCTGCGGGCAATGCGTCGCGGCTGGTGCCACATTGCCTCAAGCCATCTTCTGCAGGAAAATGAAGAGGAGTACAATTTTGCGTTTGCCCGGGCTGAACTCGCAGAAGTACCAGCTGTTGTCAATTTCAGTCGCAGAGAACAGGGGCTACTATTAGCAAAAGGGAACCCGAAAAAAATTCGCAGCGTGACGGACCTGGGCCAACGCGGGTTGAAGATCGTCAACAGATCCGTGGGTACAGGTACTCGCTTGCTATTCGATCAGGAGCTAAGCAAGGCTGGCCTAAAAGGCGGAGACATCGACGGTTACAGAACCGAACTGCAGCGCCATTTGGATCTGGGATTGGAAATTCTGTCCAGTCGGGCTGATGTCGGACCCGGCATAAGAACAGTGGCCGGACTGCTTGATCTCGATTTCATACCATTGCGCTGGGAGCGTTTTGATCTCTTGATTACCCGAGATAGATTTTTCGATCAGGGGATACAGCTTTTTCTCGGACTTCTTCACGAGAAAGCTTTCCGCGAATCCGCTCGGGGTCTGGAAGGATACGATTTGAGTTTCGCCGGTAAAATGGTTTTTCCTCGTGAGAATATTTATTCAAGCTGAAAAGAGGTCAGCAGTGAAATTTTCTTTTGAGAAATTCTTCCTGATATCGATCTGCCTCCCTCTGGTCTGCGTCAGCTCGGCTCCTGGAACAGATAAATGCCAAGAAGCATATGGAAACGGACCTAGTAAATTTTCGCTGGCCACTGGAAGCCCTGGCGAGTTGGGCTTATTGAAAGCTCTGGCGGAAGCTTTCGATTCCTCCGCAAAGGCAACTATGTGCTGGTGGAAGGCTGGATCCGGAGAGTCCCTGAAGCTACTCAAAGAAAGAAAAGTGGATATGATCATGGTGCATGCTCCAGCAGCCGAGAAGAAAGCGTTAGAGGATGGATGGGCAATTAAAAGAACACTTATCGGCTCAAATGAATTCTTTATCGTCGGACCGCCGGACGATCCAGCGAAAATATCCGAAGCTAAGAGCGCCGGCGAGGCCTACTCCAAAGTTGCCGCTGCAAAGGCCAAATTTTTCTCTCGTGGAGACAACTCGGGAACACACATGAAAGAACTTGAAGTTTGGCAAAAGATCGGTATTTCGCCATCCGGAGAATGGTATTTGGTCACCAAGGATTTTATGACTGCGACCCTCAAAAG
>JBKQRG010000466.1:0-8490 GCA_052144015.1 Desulfomonilaceae bacterium | reverse complement strand
GTTGTCCTGGCCAAGGTCTCGCGAAGATCATTCCCCGTAAGCTTCCGGCGAAAAAGCGCCGTCACTACTATAAGTGCATAGATCGCCCTTTTTTCATATGCTGACTCTTAATCATCCGATCAATTCCACTTCCGACCTATCGTTTTCGATCCTGACAAGTTTCTATCAATTCCCTCCCCTATTTTATATTGGCACACCAGTATTCACAAATCATTTGATCCCGCATGTTGCCCGTGCACACCATAAAACCCTTGTTGGTATCGCTGATTCTTTTGCTATGCGCTCGTTGCTCATCACCGGATAGGGTGCGCCACCACTTTCGTGAAAGTTCAAGCTCAAGTTGCTCTTGCAGTTGCTTTTCTTCTTCGAGTTCTTTGAGACGGTCCTTCATTGCTTGAATTGAAGGATCAACATACCCCTTAGGCTTGAACATCGGGCCGGTTTTCATCCTTTCAAAAATAACGGCGACCGCTGATATCCAGCCTGTCTCTTCTAGATGATTTGCCCCCCATTCACCCATCACAAAAGACCTGGCAAAATCTGCCCAATCTCCCTTGATCGTACCAAGTGATAATCCTCTTTCCCAATTCGCCATGACGATATTGAACTGTTCGTTACTAAATCCGTCATTAACCAAAGTCGGACAGAGTTCGGTGAAATCCTCCCATGTCATACGCCTTCGTAGTAGTTCTTCTCCTGCGGAGGAAACTACTACTTTAGTATGTATTGGTTGATTGGTTGGCTGAATGGTTGATTGGTTGGTTGGTTGGCTGAATGGGTGGATGGATGCATGGTTGATTAGTTGGTTAGATGCTTGGTTAATTATGCCCTCGATTATTTCTGAAGGAATGCTGAATTTGAACCCTTGAAAGTTCTGTCCAGGAGGGATTTCCTCGGTCGCAAGGAATCTCTTCTTCTTCAGGGATCGGACGGCTTGTCGCACACTATCCCAGGTAAGTCCTGTTCCGGTTTCGAGGAGCGTATAGTTGGTGCAGCGGCCAGGTATCGCGGCCATATATTGGAGCACGACAAGCTGGATTTCCGTTATTGAGGTATTTTTAAAATAATGTCGTCTTCTGGGTTTATGGGGGTGGTTAATTCGGTGGTCGAAAGCGTGGCCGAATGGGTGGTTAATTTCTTGATGGATTGGTTGGCTGAGCGATTCATTGGTTGATTGGTTGGCTGATTCATGGGTTAATTGGGTGGTTGATTCATTGGTTGGTTGATTGTCTGGGTGGCCGAATGGTTGATTAATTGGGTGGTTGATTTCAGGAACAATTTTGAGTGCGCTTTCTGGTGCATCTTTTCGGCCAGAAATGAAGTCAATGTCTACGCCAGGCAAAAATGGTTTGGTTTGAGAAGATGTCGAATTGAGCGCTTCCAGCGCTACGGCAAACTGGTCCTTATCTACGTTCGCCAAAAAATCGTAATCCTGCGGCGGGACCATGTTTTCAAATGGATTGTCGAGTTCTTTAGGCTTCTTTTTGACCATCGCACATCCTTATGACTTCCCGCGAAAAGGCAAGATAGTCTTGAGCCCCTGGTTTCTTTTTGTCGAGCTCGAAGATCGTCTTTCTCTTTTGGTGTGCGCGGTCAATGTCTACGTTCGTTCTAATTACGGATTCAAACATCGGAATCCGTTGTGATTTGAAAGTGTTTTCGATTATGACGCGGTTGTTTTTGTAGGTTGTAGCTCTTGCATCGTATTTGGTAAGCAGTACTCCCAGTAGTTTAAGTTCGGTGTTCTGATTCCGGATCTTACCGATGTGAGAGACAAAGGTGGCAAAACCATCCAGTGCAAATTGATCTGGAATGGGAACGGGAATTATTACATAATTCGATATCATGAGAGCGTTATTAATCATTACGCCAAGATTTGGCGGTGTGTCCAAAACAATATAGTCATATTCTTGAAGTGCCTCGTCTTTATGGAAGATCCGTTTGAAGCCGAGGATGCCGTCGACGCTTCCCCGAACTTGTTCTTCCCACAAAAGACACTTGATATGATTCGGGACGATCATAATATTCGGGTAGTTAGTAGGGCAGGCGGCAGCGGAAAAAAGACCGCCGTTGGGATCTGATAACACTTCCGGGACGTTACGAGTTTCTCGAAGTTCCATCTGCTGAAGAAGAATCTTCGAGGTGTTGGCTTGGGCATCGGCATCTATGACAAAGACCTTCTTCCCAAGTTCGGCCAGACCTGCGGCCATGTTCACAGTAGTCGTGGTCTTTCCGACCCCCCCCTTTTGAGTAGCAATCGTGATAATGTACGGCATCTCTCCCCCCTTTGTAGTTGCCCCCATCCTCCTTTAATCAGCTTCTGGGGGAAATTTATACAGGCATAAATTTCCTCTTGCAACAAAATTCTGTGATGGCAACGTTCTACGTATAAAAAATTCGGTTTTTTCCTGAAAAGCTCGTGTCCAATATTTTTCGAACATTTTGAGTGGAATATAAGCAATGATAACAATTACTAAGGCTGACAAGGAAGAGCGGGGCTATAGCACACATTAAAGGCGAACTCGGAAGAATTCTTCGGACTGAGTTTGAACACGATACTACTACAAAGCGCTCGATGAGGGCGCGTGGCACGATTCCGTCGTCAAGTTCGTCCTGGCTGCAGCCGGCAATAACGCATAAATTTCTTGGGGGAAAAGGCTGGATGATTTCTTGAAAGTAATCGGGAAAACCGTACGTCCCTGTGGCAGTAATTTCATTACTCGGACGCGATTCGTAAAGACCGTGTGCGACTCAAGGACTGGGAGCGTGCCTGTTGTTGTTTTTGCTGGCGCTCCACAGCCTCGTGGTGGCGCTGAGCGGTGTGCGTTGCATCCCACTCGCCGGCAAGATCCGGCTCTTTCAGGCGGAGCTTGCGGACGGCCAGTTCTTCAATCTTCGGGCCGTGGAGGCCCATGTCTTCCTTAATCTCGCGCACGTGCTCAAGCCGGTTTTGCAGCCGTTGAATAGTAGCTTGCATTCTGGCCTATTCCCGTTCCAAGGCTCGCCGCGCGCCAAGTCTTAAGAAAAGTCCTGCCGGCCTATGCACCTGACAGCTCTCCAGGTTGGCTATTTCCTGCTCGACGAGATTTTCGATGCGATCTTCCAGGCGCTCGACTTGTCCTTGCTTTTCCTGAACATAGTCGGCCAGGGCATCGTTATACCGTGACTGAAGGGCCGTCGATTCGAGAAGGGCGGTTTGTTGGCTTTGAGCCTCTTGTGCCCGATCGAGCAGATCGTTCCCCAGGTCGGAAGCTGCCCCGGTCGGGTTGTCAATTTGGCTATTTAAGTTTTCAACGTTGACGTTTGGTACCGTTGGAGTGGTCATAGAAACCTCGTAAGGAAAGGGTGATTACGGAATAACTCCATCAGCGTGGGATTCAATGCAAAACATGGGTACTGCGTCGGGGCATTTGATTTGAGAAGGGAAAAAACGCGGCGGCTGGCTAGAGCATTATGCTGGCTTGCATCCTATGCGACTTCTTTCTGTGACGTTTGAAGATCAGGTGGTATGAAAAAATGTATGAATTCGACACTCCAATGCAGTCATTTGAGTACATCGGAATCCATTAAAACGGCGGCGAATTAAAGGGTTCTCCGATGGGATGTATGTAGTTTTCCGATGGCACGTATTTTGTTAAGAGAGATTTTTGAGTGGTATCGAGGGCCTTGCATCGTTGGTTGTACAGGACAGAAACCCCTACCATGATGCGGCCGATAGGGCAGGGTGGTTCAGCATGAATAAGGACCTCTTAAAATTTGCGCTTCTTTGTGCCTGGCAGACTGTAACTCAGGGAAATGTGTTCTTGTGCCAACTTTTAACTTGTGCGAAAAAGGATACTCTGTGTTTTTAATTGACAGTTCAACAAACCATGTGCCGAGAGTGACGGATGCCCGAAGACGAGTGGAAGCGCGTAAGTATCTGTCTGAGCGAAAAGGCGGACAATTTGGTGAGAACAGTAGCACGACGAAAAGGCGATCTCAGCGAAGGCTTGCGCACAGCAATTCTAAATACCAATTGGGACGAAGTCGAACTTGTAAAGCGGCGGAAAACATACCAGAACTTTTTGAGAACATCATTTGCGATCAGCGTGCCGGTCTACGAGAAACTCAAGGAAAGTGCTCGAAACAGTGGAGTCGAGGTCAGCGTGTTGATAGATGCGATTATCATCGCGTACTATTCCCGGCCACACGACAATCCTTAATTGAATCCCTGCCCGGCATTCACGGACCGACTCTTTCGGATTCCATCTTTTTCTCGTTTAATTTTTCTTTCGTAAATTCCTCTTGACGCTGGCTACAAACATTTATAATGTAACTTCATACTGACACGTATAGTGTGAGTATTAAATAGACCGATTCAATTTAATCCGGGACTTCTTTCCTCCAGGGCAGCAAGGTTCGAACGTCCCAATTACAAAGGCCCCCCTTTATTTGGCCTAGCAGCACCAAGTTCCATAGTCTCATCAACATGCAAGGAGGCAAACCATGACGACAAATGTGCTTCGGTTCCCGTCAGAGCAAGCTTTTGTCAGCACCGAAGAAACGGTTGGCGCCCGGCCTGCCCAACAACGTCGGAAAGTTTGGTGGCGGGCTATTGGTTGGTTCCCTGGTCGGGTGGTTTTTTGTGTTTGTCTTGCGCCTGTGGTCCTGATTTGGCCGCTTCTGTGTTTTGCCTTTTTCGTTGTGAAATGGGTGGCGCTAATGGTTTGTGGGGCGGACCTTTTGTATCAGTTTTTTCGAATGCTGTATCACTGGCACACTTCGGGGATGCATCCCGGATGGACGTTCCTCCTGCATTATGGGGTGATTATGGCGGTGTGGACAGCGTTATACAGCTTGCCGCTGCTCTTTCGGTCGAAAAACAGGCCGGGGCATTGATGAACGAACCCGAAACAAAACCGCGTGAAATTGTACGGCTCGACAAACTCAAGAGGGACTTCGGGGCTCTTGTTATCGATGCCCTGAATGACCCGAGGACAATTGAGATCCTGCTCAACCCGGACGGAACGCTTTGGCAGGAACGTTTGGGTGAAAAGATGAAGCGTATTGGCCACATGCCGGCGAGCAGGGCCGAATCAGTCATGCGGACGATAGCGTCCGCGCTCGGGACGACAATCACGCGCAACAACCCGATTCTGGAGGGTGAGTTGCCATTGGATGGGAGCCGCTTCGCCGGGCTGCTTCCACCCGTTGTCTCAGCCCCGATGTTCGCTATCCGGAAAAGGGCCAGCGCTATCTATTCTCTTGATCAGTATGTGGCAGACGGGATCATGACCTCCGGGCAAAAGCAAATTATCTGCACAGCGGTAACTGGTCATAAAAACATCGTCGTAAGCGGCGGAACGGGAAGCGGGAAAACCACTCTGATCAACGCCATTATTGGCGAGATGGTGGTTTGCGATCCGAACGAACGAGTAGTCATCATTGAAGACACCGGAGAAATCCAGTGTTCGGCTGCCAATTGCAGTTCATTGCACACGAGCCTGGAGATCAGCATGACCAAGTTATTGAAGACGACGCTGCGTGTGCGGCCTGACCGCATCATCGTGGGCGAAGTAAGAGGGCCGGAAGCATTGGATTTGCTCATGGCCTGGAACACCGGCCATGCGGGTGGATGTGCCACTCTACACGCGAACAACGCCAAATCGGCCTTGGACCGGCTGGCGATGCTTATCAGCATGAATCCTGATGCGCCCAGAGTGATTGAACCGTTTATAGCCTCGGCTGTGAACGTTGTTATCCAAATCGCCAAAACTCCGGATGGACGCCGTGTCCAGGAGCTAATCGAAGTGAGAGGATATGAAAACGGCTATGAAACTCACAACATTGGAGGGGAAAAGACATGAAAAAGACTGTCTCAACACAAAATAGCTTCGCGGAGCAGCCCACAACACAAATAGCCTGGTGTTGTGGGCTGCTGTTTTTGCTGACCTTTTTCGCTGTGGTTCCGCATGCCATGGCCTCGGCAGCACAAGGAGGCGGGCTTCCCTATGAGGCCTGGCTGACTAAGCTTCAGCAAAGCATGACGGGACCCGTGGCTTTCAGTATATCGATTATCGGCATTGTGGCCGCAGGTGGAGTGCTGATATTTGGCGGCGAGTTAAACGCATTTGTGCGGACACTTATTTTCGTCGTTCTGGTCATGGGGCTTCTCGTGGGTGCTCAAAATCTGATGTCAACCTTTTTTGGGCAGGGGGCCCTGATTGGCGCGGCTCAAAGCTTCCTTTTGTGTGGAAGGGTGTGACATGGCGCTTCGAACGGTTACGGTTCACAGGGCCGGAAACCGGCCCAATCTGTTCCTGGGTGGGGATCGGGAGCTGGTAATGTTTACGGGTCTTTTGGCGTTCGCTTTGATTTTTTCAGCCCAGGAGTTGCGAGCGACGGCATTTGGCGTGGGGCTTTGGGTTGTTGCATTGTTCCTGTTTCGCCTGATGGCTAAAGCCGATCCTCGGATGCGGCACGTGTATATGCGGCATCGGCGCTACAAAGCGTACTACCCGGCCAGGTCCACGCCTTTCCGAGGCAATGAGAGGGAGTACAAATGAAATGAGTATTTTGGCCCAACCCTCTGTTATCGAAGGTCTCACGCTGGTTATAGGTGTTTTGGGTTTGCTTTTGGTTTCGATGCTTTTTTTTGAGGTGCGCCAAGCCCACAAGCACAACAAACTCCAGAGACACCGGGCCACTGATGAGGGGTTCGTGGATCTTTTGAACTACGCCGCTGTAGTCGATGATGGAGTGATCATTTGCAAGAACGGAGCGTTTATGGCTGCCTGGCTCTATCAGGGTGACGATAACGCGAGCAGCACGGAAGAGCAAAGAGAAATGACATCTCTCCGCATTAATCAGGCGACTTCGATGCTTGGCAGCGGATATGCGATCCACGTGGACGCAATACGGCGTAATGCACCAGGTTACAGCGAGCCAGGTCTATCTCATTTTCCGGATCGTGTTACTGCAGCCATCGATGAGGAGAGACGCAGGTATTTTGAGAGCCTGGGAACTATGTTCGAGGGCTATTTCGTATTGACCCTCACGTGGTATCCGCCGCTGCTGGCTCAAAAGAAATTTGTGGATTTGATGTTCGATGATGACCGGAAAGCCATGGACCACAAGGAGCGTACATATAGTCTGATCGATGGGTTCAAGAATGAGTGCGCCAACTTGGAGTCGCGGCTTTCTTCGGTTTTCAGGATGCAAAGGCTTCAAAGCCATAAGGCTGTGAATGAGGATGGAAGCATCGTCACACATGATGATTTTTTACGCCACTTGCATTTTTGTGCCACTGGTATCGACCACCCCATAATGCTGCCGTCAAATCCTATCTACCTGGATGCGCTGATCGGTGGTCAGGAAATGTGGGGCGGGGTGATACCCAAAATAGGCCGAAAATACGTCCAGTGCGTGGCTATCGACGGGTTCCCGATGGAATCGTATCCGGGCATGCTTTCAGTACTCGCTGAACTCCCGATTGAGTACCGCTGGTCAAGCAGGTTTATTTTCATGGACCAGCACGAGGCGGTAGCCCATCTGGACAAATTCCGGAAAAAATGGAAGCAAAAGGTCAGGGGATTCTGGGACCAGGTTTTTAACACGGGTCATGGTCGTATTGATCGGGATGCCGCCGACATGGTCGAGGATGCCGAACTGGCAATATCCGAGGTCAATAGCGGCGTTGTTGGGCAGATTTATTACACGAGTGTCGTGGTTTTGATGGACGAGGACCGGGACAAGCTGGACGTAGCGGCGCGGCAGATCGAAAAAACTATCAACAGCCTCGGGTTCGCCGCTCGCGTGGAGACCATTAATGTCATGGACGCCTGGTTTGGAAGCCTGCCGGGACATTGTGTTGAAAATATCCGCAGGCCGGTAATGAACACCATGAACGGGGCAGATTTACTCCCGGTCAGCACCATTTGGTGCGGTGAAAGCAAGGCCCCATGTCCCATGTACCCGCCATCGAGTCCGGCTCTTTTGCAGTGTGTAACGGATGGGCGAACCCCATTTTGGTTCAATGCGCATGTCCGGGACCTGGCGCACCAGATAATATTTGGTCCAACCGGGGCGGGCAAGTCCACGCTTTTGGGAACGCTTGCCGGGCAGTTGCGGCGCTATAAGGGCATGACCCTTTTCATTTTTGACAAGGGCCTTTCCATGTACCCGCTCTGCAAGGCTGCCGGTGGTCATCATTACTCCATCGCCGGCGATAACGACACCCTTGCCTTTTGCCCTTTGCAATATATGGAGACGCCGGGGGATAGGGCTTGGGTCATGCAATGGATCGAGACACTACTGGCCTTGAGTGGTCTAAGTATCAATCCTGGACAGCGCAACGAAATCGGTAATGCCGTCATGAGTATGTATAGCACCGGATCGAAAACGCTTAGCGAGTTTGTGGATACGATACAGGACATTCAGATCAGGGAAGCTTTGATGCAATACACCCGTCACGGCATGATGGGACATCTGCTCGATGCCGACGAAGATGGT
>JBKQRG010000465.1:0-3110 GCA_052144015.1 Desulfomonilaceae bacterium | reverse complement strand
ATCTTCTCTCCTGTTTCCGCTGACAGAGGGCCTCTTAATGGGTGAGCCCGTAATTTGGCGGATTCTCACATTGAGATTAGAGATAATACGCTTACGTTGAAGCATGGACTAGAGCGTCCACATCGGGACACAGTTTGTCGAAGGAAGGACATCGCCTGCGGCAGGCGTCGATATCCATGCCTCTGACAAACTCCAGTTGGTGCACTGTTGACCTATAATTTACCGGCTTACAAATCCGTTCTAACCTACCTTTGCCCCAGGCTTCCGGATTCTCCGGCGCCACAGCGCCGTCCGGTACACCCATAAACCCTCTGAAAGATTCAAGGCTCCCTAAAAACCATGACTCAAATTCCATCTTGGCCAGGACAACTTTGACGGGTAAACTGGTTGCGTTTCTTGCTCGGGTGAGTAGTTCAGGTCCCAATATTGCGGGGCAGTCACGGTCTGCATCGAGAAGCACCAGAATAGCTCCTACATTTCTCCTTTTTCTTATTGCCGATTCTATTGCCCTTTCAAGCTCTCCCTGTTTGATAATCCTTTGGCGTTTTTGCCTGAATGGCTTATCAGAATGCACGGTGTGGGCGTTCATAGATTGTAGTATTCGGTTTAGCAAAGCCTGGACGGAATCCGCCTCGCCGTATCCTTCAACAATCGGCACAATCCCAATGCTCATAATCAGGAAACCGTTTTATCGATTTCAGTTTCGCCGGATGAATTAGGTCCATAAGAATCAGGACCTATCTCATTCATTTTCAGCAGCTCCCCTGGAGAGTACAAGCGTTCCCTTATTACATCGCGGCTCGAATCAGAAAGAGGAGCTATCACCGTCTGGCCTTTCTCCAAATAAAGCATACGAATCTGAGAATCACCTAACTCCTTTTGGTCAAGCACTTCAGGGCTCTGGGTAGTTAACAAAACCTGTTTTTCATTGGATGCTCCCATAAGGACTTCCATGATCATCTCAATCAGCGCCGGGTGAACTGAGGTTTCCGGCTCCTCTATCCCCACAACCTTGGGGCGTGGCTGAAGCACAGAGAGAAGCAGACCTAATGCTCTCAAAGTACCATCAGACATATCCAACGCCTCGAAATCCTCAGGGTCCGGCAGACCGATATCTTGAAGAAATGATACTGTCTCTTTATCGCCCACGGAATGCGTCTGCAGCCCATGTATCCCCGGACACACTTGGGAAAGCAATTTGGTCAACAGTTGAACATCTTCAGGGTCTTCCCAGATCCCAGTTTTTCCCTTCCTCATCCGCGCCAATACCGATGCTGCGTTGCTGCCATCCCGTTTCAGAAACATCCCGGCGTCGGGAGCTTGAGGCTCGCGGAGTTTTCCAGGGTCAATATCATAGAACTTCATAGAGTATAGGAATTCCCACAGAGGTTCGAATTCTTCCACGCCTGACATGAGCCGTAGCGCGAGATTGTCATCCGAAATACGAGGTTTGATGCCTGGAATAGAGGTCGTAAAATCGCCGCGGCTCGCCTGGAATTCACTTTTAAGCCCGGCAGAGTCAATGATGCACGACTCAGACGCGATAGAGAAAGAACGTTTTGAGAGAGGTGGAAGCCAAGTATCTATTTCAAAGTCGTACTCGGCCGTCATTTCGGGCTGCAACTGGATTCTCAAGCAGAATCGCATTCCAGGAAAAGTCGCGCCAGAGGTAAGATATTTCGCACGGTTTATCACATGCGTCCAGCCGCCCCTTCTATTCAGAGCAGCCTCCACAGAATCAGCAAGGCACTCCTGGATGAAAGCTAGCGCATCGACAAAGTTGCTCTTTCCTGAGCCATTGGTTCCAACGAAGACTGTAAAGGGTTCAAGAAACACTTGAACGTGTGATAGGCTCTTGAAGTTCTCAATTTCAACCGAAACAATCCGGGGTATCATTTTCGACCCCTCCTGACCGACAATTGATTGCCTCCGGGTACTCAAAAAGGATTATTTTAGCATAGATGACGGCTCATGGGGGTTAATTCCGCGACTGAACCCCCTTTTGAGCAAATTGCGGGGGTAAGGCCCTGAAATGACAGGGCCTCGGTTACTAATAGAGCAATCGCCGGGGTCTGAAAATTCACCACAGTATTATCGGAAAACTGATTTCGGGAACAGCCAATGGTAAGAACTGTCATTTCAAGACCTGACCCCGGATAGAGCGTTGCGAGGAGTAAGGCGACGAAGCAATCTCGGATTTCGTCCTGCCATCGTCCGGGAGTAGAGATTGCTTCGCTGCGCTCGCAATAACAAGCGTCTCTCCGGTCATAGTCTTGGGCTGATTTGTTTTCTTCAGCATTATGCTCTGGCCCCAATTGCTACCTGGATGTAGCAGAAATGTAGCAGGGTCGCGTCACAATTTGCTTGTCAATCAGAGATGTTACAAAAATTGCTACCTCTGCTACGTCTGCTACGTGTTTTTATAGGGTATATATATTTTCATAAATAATCAGTGACAAATATTGTCACCGGGAATGTTTGTTTTCCTATAGAGACGTTCTTTTTTGTGTAGCATTGTAGCAGACCCGGGAAATAAGGATAAATGGCTAAGATTACTAAATATAAATTCATGATACCTGCTACATTTCTGCTACATTTCTGCTACATTTCGTCCCTGTTTCGGCGCATACGTTATCTTTGAAGCATATAGTTTATGTCTTCTCGGGGTATAACCCTGAGTCTTGTGTTCTTTCCATCGATTTGTCTGACAACATTATCCACCAGGCAGTCGTTAGCTTTCCAATTGCTGAACACCGCTGCCGGGTCGTATTTCATCTCTGCCAGCGCTCGTTTCAGCACAGGCCCGAGGAATCCGATATAGGACCAGTCGTCTTTGCGGTCCCATCTACCGCACCAGCCTCCTATCGGTGGCTTCGGGTTCCCGTCATTATCAACTCTGTGGTGGCCATAGAAGGAATCTTGATGCGCAACGGCCCAGGAATAAATGTCTCGAAGCGCCCTCGTGCCAATATGCGTCTCCGAGGCGTCGGCTCTGATCTGCGGCCAGATGGTCTTAAACGGATCCGTGAACGCCCAGGGAAGCGACAATGCCTCGTGGGCAATCTCTCCGGCTGTTGTTATGGCTGCGGCAATATCGGCCAGCCGAGCCA
>JBKQRG010000464.1:0-13129 GCA_052144015.1 Desulfomonilaceae bacterium | reverse complement strand
ACAAAGGCAGACTCGCTGTCGCCGCCTTGCTCACCGCAAGAGAAGCCGACGCAGTTTCACTCACGAAACTCGCAGCTTAAGGAGATTCTCACACAACTTCTTCTCCGGAGGAAAAGAGATTGAATGTTATTAATAAAAAGCGGGTCCCCCTTTGCAGTCCTATAACGTGGTGATTTTAATTTCAATTCTGCGATTCAGGCGCCGTGCTTCATCGGTGAGGTTGGGATCCACTGGATGAAATTCCCCGAACGAGGAAGCGCCGACTCTATCAGGCGGGATTCCCTTCTCGATGAGGTATTTGACAACCTCCATGGCGCGGGCCGAGGCCAATTCCCAATTAGAGCGATACCGCCCTGACCGGATGGGAACATCATCCGTGTAACCCTGTATAAGTATGACTAGGTCCAAATCCTTTGGGATCTTGGGTACCATCTCATTGTAGATCTTCACGAACTTGTCCAACTCTTTCTTTCCGCCCTCGTTTATGTCTGCCCGGCCGGAAGCAAATAAAATTTCAGATTGGAAGACGAACCGGTCTCCCTGAACTTTAATGTCCGGGACTCCCTGGAAAATTTGTTCCAACCTGGCTAGGAACTCACTCCGGTACTTGGCCAGCTTGCGAAGGCGATCTATCTCCTTCTCTTTTTCCCCAAGAAGCTCTACTAGTTGCGAAACGCGAAATTCCTCAGCGCGTTTTTCACGTGCAGCGGCAAGTTTCCCTGATAGATCATCCAGCTTTGAACGCAAAGAAGAAATTTCTTTTTGCAGGTCCGCGGCCTTGGTGGTTTGGGTCTTTTCCGATTGCTTGGCTTCGGCCAAGATCTTATTCAGGCTGTTCACCTGATCTATGTATTCGGACATCTTTTTATTCAATTGAGCAATGATGTTATTGAGCGAGTCTATCTTGGCCCTGAGTTCCGTAATCGTATCCGATTTTTTATTGATATCGGCTTCGGTTTCCGAAAGTTTGCGGCCGGACTCATCGAGCTTCAAACTCATTTCACCGAGAGTCTTTTCTTTTTCTTGCAGAATTGCGCTCTTTTCTCTGAGCTGAGACAGGAGCGCGGACATCTCGCTGCTTTGTTGTTCTAGAGATCGCTTTTTTTCTTCAATATCGGCTGCTTGCTGCTGCACGTTCGACCGCACGTCTTTCAGTTCTTCTTGAAGCGACGTGATTGTCTTCTCCCGCTCCTCCGCCAGAAGGCTTTTTTCGTTGATCTGGGCAAGGGCCGTTTCCAATTGCTCCTGTAGCTGCTTGAGGAGCTCTTCCAGACTGGCTGTCTTATTTACTTGGCTCCCGAACATTTCCTGCAAGCGGTCTATTTCGTGCTTGAGCTTCTCGATTTCGTCTATTTTCAAAGAGACCTGCCGTTGGAGACGGTCCAGCTCCGTATCCTTCTCAGTAAGACTCCTGGATAGAATGGTCTCTGTGACGGTAAACAGCGTGATTACGAAGACAAAGATCAATAGCAATCCAGTCATGATATCCGTAAAGCCGGGCCACGGATCTAACCGGGTTTGTTCCAAATGAGAAGATCTTGCCCTACGCAACATCAGCTACTCTTTTTACCTGAATCTGGGGGTTTACGGCCTCTCGATCCGGGTGATTCGCCTTGGGGTTTCAGATCCGAAAACCCTAGCGACAGGGTCTTGTTTGTTATCTCGCCCTGTAGCTTTATCTGGTCCAGTAGAGCCTTGCCCATTCCATCGAGGCCCTCTCTGCCGAGGCGAGTCTCTTTGATGATCCGTTCCATATGACGGCCCAGATGGTCTACGCGCTCCAGAAGACCTTGTCGCATTTGGTTCCCGAGTTGGAGAGCTTCCTTTGTTTCGTTTTGCTGCTCTTTCAGTGTTTCCAGCACTCCTCGTATTTCCACCAGCGCCTCTGATAGCTTTTCGTCCGTTGCCGCTTGTGCGGAAATGACTTCGGCCAGCCGCCGCAGGTTTTCGCCCAGCGTTTCCTGTGACGCGAGATGGTACAATCTACCCCCAACCGGCTCCCCTGTTGCCATGACCTCCTGTTCAATAGCACTGGATCTACGTGTGGGAAGGAGCGTCGGGATGAGGAGTGAAATCACGAAATTATCCAATTCCGCCAGGAATCCGGCACGGGCCTGCCTGGTTTGCACGTCCACAAACCCGAGCACGACGGTGCCCGCCAGGCCAAAGAGCGAAGTGCTGAAGGCCGTTGACATACCGCCAAGCAACCCTCCTATGGAGGACTTAAGCTGTGTCGCAAATGCTGCCGCATCCTGCGCTTGCCGAGGATCGAGCGTATCGAGCACTTCCTTAACGCCGGACACGGTAATCAAAAGACCCCAGAATGTCCCTATGAGTCCCAAGAAAACCATTATCCCGAGGATGTACCGTGCTACCGCCCCCCTCGCCTCAGCCATTTCCAGATCAGCATCAGAGACCGCAGCAGCAGCTTCCGTAACCTGAACTACGGCTTGATCAACCATGTGCATAATGCGGTCGCATCGGTTTTTTACCAGGCCCGGCTTGAGGTCTTTTATGGATTGCTCTATGGCCGCCCTTGGCTGCTTTGTCCTGAGAAAATCAATAAGAATTTCAAGCTGCCGACTCTGTCCGAGCATGGAGAACAGCTCAACAAGAGAGAGAACGAGCGCTATGACACCGAGTGCCAGGATGATTCCATTGATCCATGCTCGGGCCATGAAGAAATGAAACAACTGATCTCTCGACCAGAGGAGACCGCAACCGATAATTACAAGAAACAGCAACACCCGGAAGATGACTTTGTATAAATTTCCGGCTGATCGAGCAGGAGCCATATCAAAGCCTCCTTGCTAAAGAATGTGCCCCCCAGGCGGGTTATCGACTAGAACGACCGACAACAATCACAGAGGCTTCATAATTCTAAATCATTCCGAGCCACATGCAAAGTTACGATAGATAAGAATAGTGTCCTAATTTGGATTTCTGTGGTATCAAAAAGAAAATGGTTCGTGGAGGAACACATGTCAGGCAAGCCGTCTTATGAAAAACCACAACTTATAGATCTTAACGAGTCAAGACTTTCGCAGGCAGCTGCTAATTGCACTCGGGGGACACAGGATACGCAAGGACGGTGTCGGACAGGCAACTTTGCATCGACCCAATGCAACGGCGGAACTCACATTGCCACCAATAACTGTGCGAAGGGCACTACTCCTGGTGGTACTGCGTGGTGCGCTACTGGCCGCAACGCTGGTACCGCGCGGTGTATCCCAGGGACTACTCCGTAGTTCATTAGAAGTGCTAATCGTCGGAAACGTCCTCCCGATATTCAGCCACAATAGCAGCACGAACCGCAGCTTGGGGGGAATCAACCGGACCTTGGTGCAGGACGGCAAAGAACCTGTGCTTGCCATTCTGTGTCTCGTCAGACCATGCATAGCAACGTGAGGCTGGGGGAAGTCCAAAAAGATTGAAAACTTGGACAATGCCCCTTGAGCCGATTAGGCTCATTGCAATAGATCAATATTAGCTATTCCCGCAAGTGGCCCATTAGGCCCATTGTCATACATCACCATCAAATTATTGGCGAAACTTTTCAACTAGGTGCTATCTGTGAGCCACTTTGACTCGCTCGCAGTCCGGCTACTCTAGTGCAACGCGTAATTCGCGGGAACCCATGAATCTATTAATATTGGATTTCTTACAATTATTTCCAGCCTATAAAGTGCGATGGCACCGGAAATGCAAAACCGAAACCTGAATTGTTTTTCTGTGGAGCCGAAATGGAGCTTAATGAGAACCTCAAACTGGATACTTCCCGGTCCCTCTCGGAAGAGAGACGGACAAAGCTAAAAGCTGACCAGGTACGGCTACTCTATGCACAATCCGGAATCGGTTCAGTCGGTGCCGTTTTCGGGGCCCTAATACTGGGCGGCGCTCTCTGGAATGCGCTTCCCCATGGACGTATTGTTGTCTGGGTATCGGCGTATATAGTACTATTTTTGTGCAGGTTTTTCCTTATACACCTATTCCACAGGAAAGAACGCGATGACAACGAGGTCATAAGATGGGGTACGTGGCACACTGTGGCTGTTAGTGCGGGTGCCCTGCTGTGGGGGGTAGCAGTTGTCTTCTTATTTCCACAACATTCGGATCTACATAAGTTCTTGCTTGCCATCTTCATTGCAGGCATAGCTGCCGCTGGAACCGTTATCTACTCTCCGTCCACGGATTACGCGGCCAATATACTCCTCGGATTGCTCCCTCTGTCAGGTCGTTTCATCTACGAATTCGACGAATTTCATGTGACCATCGGCTTGGTCATACTGATCTTTGCCGGAGTGCTTTTATTGACGGGCAGACGGATGCACATCATATATGCCGATTCATTAAGGCTCAGATACGACAAAGAAGAGCTTGTCGATAATCTCGAGCATGAAATTGCCCGACGTGACGTGCTCGAAGAGGAATTGAGAAAGGTACGTGACGATCTCGAAATGCGAGTTGAGGCAAGAACAGACGAACTGAAAATTGTTAATCGGACACTCGGCCAAGAAATCATTGAGAGAAAGCATTTTGAGGAGGATTTGCGGAAATCAGAAGAGAAATACAGGCTGCTGGCCGAGAATGCCACAGACATCGTGTGGACCCTGGATCCTATCACCATGAAATTTACTTATATTAGTCCATCACTACAGAAAATTCGAGGATATACGTCGGCGGAGCTTATGGAGCTGCCGCTGGACAAAACGATGACTCCTGATTCTTACGAACGGGCCATCACCGCTCTTCGGGAGGAGCTTGAAATGGACAGCGAGCCGGGAGTCCAGCCTGACCGCATACGGCTGCTCGAATTTCGGGAAGTATGCAAGGATGGTTCAATTATAGAGACAGAGGCAAGGATTAAATTCCTCCGCGACGCAAACGGAATTCCCACAGGACTTTTGGGCATTACAAGGGACGTCACGGAGCGCAAGAAGGCCCAAAAGGAACTGCATGAGTCGCGCGAGATGTTACAGATCGTATTGGACACAATCCCGGCTGGAGTCTTCTGGAAAGACCGCAACTCAGTTTATCTGGGGGCAAACCGTGCTTGGCTGGAGACAGCGGGGCTGAATTCATCTGAAGACGTTATGGGCAAAACTGACTATGATCTCCCATGGGGGAAAGATGAAGCGGATTCTTATCGTGACCACGACAGCAGGGTTATGGAATCAGGTGTTCCGGAATACGACATTATTGAGACTTGCACCCGAGCTGACGGCAGTTTGGCATGGACTAAGACTAACAAAGTGCCTCTTCGGGACTTGGATGGGAAGGTCGTCGGTATCCTCGGAACGTATGAGGACATCACTGAGCGTAAGCAGGCTCAGGAAGCGTTGCGAAAGAGTGAAGAACAATACAGAGCCGTGTTCGACAATGCAGGTATAGGAATCGACTTACTGGACCGAGACGGCAAAATTGTCAAGATGAATCCGGCATTATTGCATTTACTCGGTTATCGTGAAGAAGAACTCAGTCAGCGCTCCTTCTTGGAAATAACCCACCCTGACGACAGGGAGATCTCCAGCAGCAACCTGGAAGCTCTCGTGACAGGAGGCACGAATTCCTACAGGCTTGAGAAACGCTATGTAAGAAAAGACGGGAGCATCGTTTGGGCTGATCTTTGGACTTCTACCGTCCGGGGCGCAAACGGAGAGTATGCGGGGACGGTTGGCGTCATTCAGGACATTACCCAGCGCAAACGAGCAGAGGCAGCGCTGAAAGAGAGCGAGGAAAAATTCCGTAACGTTGTGGAAAATATGCAGGATGTGTTCTACCGCACAGATATGCAGGGCACTATTACTATGGTAAGCCCCTCCGGGCCTGGCATGATAGGTTACGAATCAGTAGACCAGATAATTGGGCTGAATGTTGCCAAGGATTTCTACAAGAATCCTGACGAGCGGGATCGTCTGCTTGGTCTTCTCCAGGAGAAAGGGAGCGTGAGCGATTTTGAGGCAGAATTAGTAAGGAAAGATGGAAACTCCATCATAGTGTCTACGAATAGTCACGTATATTATGATAAATCAGGCAAGCCTTGGGGAGTTGAAGGGGTATTTAGCGACATCACAGCACGTAAACACGCGGAACAGGCGCTTCGCGAAAGCGAGAAGAAATATCGCAGCCTCTTTGAAGATTCGATAGATGCCATTTATATGACAACAACCGATGGCACACTCCTTGAGGCCAATCAAGCATTTATGGACCTCTTCGGTTATCGCAAAGAGGAATTGATCGGTCAAAGTATTCTAGTGGTTTACTCAGATCCGGAAGACCGGAAGGTATTTAGACAAATAATCGACCAGCAAGGCTTTGTAAAAGACTATTCCATAAGATTCCTGAGAAAAGACGGCACAGAGATCGATGGGGTCATTACTTTTCGCGTTCAATTGGACAGAGAAGGGAGGATTGTTGGCTATCGTGGAATCATACGCGATCAAACAGAGCATAATAATCTTCAGAAGCAGCTTCTCGAGGCCCAGAAGATGGAGGCGGTAGGCACTCTTGCCGGAGGTATTGCCCATGATTTTAATAACCTGTTGACCGTAGTCATAGGATTTTCTGAGTTGCTTCTAGCCGAAAAGGATCCGAAACAGCATGACTATGGCGATCTTCAGAAGATCTTCCATGCTGCAAAAAGCGGCGCCGAATTGGTGCAGCGGTTGCTCATGTTCAGCAGAAAGTCAGAGCCAAAACTTGTCCTAATGAATCCTAATAGACAAATACTGCAGATCGAAAAACTCATGCGGCGTACCATTCCGAAGATGGTTGACATTAAACTCGAGTTATCACCCGATCTTCCGGACATCAATGCAGATGTATCTCAAATGGAACAAGTCTTGATTAATTTGGCCGTTAATGCTCGCGACGCAATGCCTGACGGTGGCAAGCTGACCATGAGAACGGATGTCGTGAAACTTGACGAAGAGTATTGCAGGGCTCACATCGATGCCGAGCCTGGGGATTACGTCTTACTGGAGGTTTTGGACACCGGCCACGGGATGGAGAAGGAAACTGTCGAACACATATTCGAACCGTTCTTCACCACCAAAGAGTTGGGACGGGGAACAGGATTGGGACTCGCGATGGTGTACGGGATCGTCAGACAGCACAATGGTCACGTAACAGTCCACAGTGAGATCGGCAAAGGAACAACTTTCAAGGTTTACCTACCGGCTGTACCTACCGAAGCGGAACCTGACATTGAAGAGAGAAATATAATCCCGGCCTTTGGGACAGAGACCGTTTTGTTGGTCGATGATGAAGAGTTCGTCAGGGAACTTGGCACAAGGATTCTCATCAAGTATGGATACACTGTGATCCAGGCGGTCAACGGTAGAGAGGCGCTCGATCTCTTTAAGAAAGAACAATCTCGCATATCATTAGTGATTCTCGACCTGATCATGCCCGAGATGGGTGGTACGGAATGCCTTAAGGAGCTTCTGAGAATTGATTCGCACATGAAAGTCCTTGTTACCAGCGGGTATTCGGCGGAGATGTCAGTAAAGGAAACTATTCAACTAGGAGCAAAAGGCTTCGTTACCAAACCATTCCGAGTCAAAGAAGTCCTCAGTAACGTACGCCGAGTTTTGGACGAAGGCTGAATCCAATTCACGACGAAATACTGGAGGGCGGCGGCGCTTAGGAAGCGGAAGAGTTCCCGCTATTTTTTGGCCAAGCAGAGTCAACGGAAGAATTGGAAAAAAAATTCCAGACGGAAATGATGACGGCAGAGGCGGAATTGCGAGCTATGTAGGGATAAACCAAAAGATTCTCGGCTAAACGTGAAACCCTCCACCATCCTAATCGTGCCCCGTTAATTTCCCTTTTCTACCTTGATCACTCCATAACTTGCGATCTGCAGCCGGACGTTATATAAAAAAACAGTATCGGGCGCATTCTCTAACTGCAGCATTGCAATAAAAACAGGCCGAATATGGTCGGATTCCCGAAGGTGAACTATGGCTGTGAATCCAAAATTACTGGAAATTCTTGTATGCCCCAAATGCAAAGGGGACCTAGTGCTCACAGAGCCAGGTGATGGCCTCATCTGCCACGCCTGCCGTTTGAAATATGAAATAAAAGACGATATCCCGATAATGTTGATTGATGAAGCCATTCCTCTGGATAAAGACGTTCCGAAAGCCGAGACGCCGTAATCCCGATGGCGCACCTTTTGAGCTGTTGATTTGAACCTCAATAGGAAAATGCACTCACACGGTGCGAACGTGCCGGAAAACCTTTCACGTATCCTTGTTCGCGGGACCAACTGGGTCGGCGATACGGTTATGAGCTTACCGGCAGGTAAGCAATTGCGCAGGATCTTCCCCTCGGCTCACATAACACTATGGTGTCCGGACGGTTTGAAGGTCCTGTGGAAAGCGACCGGCATACCTGATCAAGTGATCTCATTCGGTGCCAATCCCGGTGGTCCCCTAAGAAGATCATGGCGAATGAGCAAGCGTATTGCGTCGCAAAATTTTGACCTAGTAGTTCTCTTTCAGAACGCGTTTGAGAGTGCGTTCACGGCCTGGTTAGCCCGTATTCCTTATCGAGTGGGATATGGCACGGATCTGCGAAGCCCTTTGCTGAATATAAAAGTTCCACTGACAGACGGGATTCGGCTGAAGCATCAGGTGTTTTATTATCTTGCGATAACGGATTTCCTGGCTGATGCCTTCCAAACATCGATCACTCACGAAAACGAAACACCGGATTGCTCCATCTCTCTTGATGCAGAAAAAATGGAAACCGCGCGGACCATCATATTATCGGGCAATTTCGATCTAAATCGTCCCATCTTTTGTCTTTGTCCAGGCTCGGTCAATTCCGACGCAAAAAGATGGCCTGCGGACTACTTCGCCGAATTGGCGGATCTCTTGATCCGGGCCGACGGACAGGTTGTTTTCCTTGGGGCGCCCGAAGAGTACGACTTAATAGAAACAATTCAATCGCTCATGCGAAATCGGGGCTCTATGAACCTGACGAGAACCTCTGATATGATTACTGCAATGGCTGTAATGAATTTGGCAGACGTGGTTATTTCCAACGATACGGGAAGCGCTCATCTTGCTGCGGCAGCCGGGGCATCGATTTTGACTATCTTCGGCCCCACATCTCCGGGCGCCACAGCGCCTTATGGAAGTCGCAGCTTCACGATCCAGGGCGATGCGCCTTGTGCGCCTTGTCGCCATTTTACGTGTCCTTTGCCGACTCAACTTTGTATGCGCAACATCAAACCTGCGTCGGTATTCCGCAGGATTCAGTTAGTTGCGGACAGCGCTGTCCACAAACTGAGTTCAGCCCCACATTAGCACTTCAATGGAACGCAAGGATTCTCCCCTCATTTCCGTGATCATTCCGACTTTCAATAGAATCAATTTGTTGAAAGAAACGGTGGATTCCGTAAGAAATCAGAGTTTCCGAGATTTTGAAATTATAGTTGTAAACGACGGATCCACGGATGGAACAGGTGAGTGGCTTCGGGATCAAACAGATATTCGAGCGATCGACCAGAGCAATCTGGGAATAGCCACGGCAAGAAACAACGGAGCGGCAGCCGCCAAGGGGGATTGGCTGGCTTTCCTGGACCACGATGACTTATGGGCACCGGATAAGCTCCTCATTCAGGCCGAGTTCATTAGGAATAATCATGATCTAGCGCTGGTCGCAGTTCGACACGTCAGGATGGGTAAGCCGAATCGAGAGCCAAGAAATCCGCAGTGGATCAAGGGCAATCTATTTCTGAAAGAATATTCCCAGAGTTTTATACATACGTCTTCAGTCATGATGCGCCGCGATATATTTGAACATGTTGGCGGTTTCCCGACGAAATATCATTTTGCAGATGAATTTGATGTGTGGCTGAAAATATCCGCGGCATATCCCATCGCGTATTTCGAGCGGCCGCTGGTCTCCATTCGTTTTTACGAATCCAATACGAGCCATAACCGTATTGGTGTACGGACCGACACCTACGATATCCTATTGAGGCACTATGATCCTGAACGGATTCCCCCCAGGACATTCCTCAGGACCTTGTCTGATCATGACATTTCTTTTGGCCGGGCGTATTTGCAAGTAGGCGATCTTTCAGAAGCTCTCAAGTGGTTCCGAAGCTCGCTACGAAGGACGCCATTCAGGCTGAGAAGCTGGCGTTATTACCTAAGATATAGGATCAAATCCGTATTGGGCACGATGGGAACAACCGGGAGAAGGAACTAGGGACAAGCCCAGGAGAAACATTCTTGTGCTCCCGCATCTCGAGGGAGGCGCCTGGGCGTTATTTCAAAAAACTCTTAGATAGATTATCGTAGCCATTGGTCTTCCGACAGTGTATGCAGAAATCAGCTTGTGGTGCAACGAATTAATCATTTTCCGAGTAGTGGTGAGAGTTGAGCCTAGTATTTAAAATCCATCCTGAAGCGTCGCGCATCCTGACCTGCGAGCCGGGAGTCATCCCGGATTTCCTGCACTCGGCGCTCCAGCAACACCGGCGGCTTCTCTCGGAGGGAAGTAAATCCGTGCTGAAGGACAGTCCAGAGAGTGCGGTTACAATGGTACAGGTGACTGGTTTCCCCAGGGTCTGCGTAAAAGAGTTGCGATGGAGGGGTTGGCTTCATTCGTTGAAAGGTCTTTTTCGATCGACTCAAGGTATAAGGAGTTTTAAGAACGGATGGAGATTGCACGCGGCTGGATTTGGAGTGGCTTCGCCGCTGGCACTCATTACGGATAGGCGTCTAGGGTTAGTTCGGTCCGAATGGATAATAATGGAAGTCATACCCCTAGCCATCGAACTGGACAGGCACATTGTTAGGAGAACCGCCCACCAGTGGCTGCCCGAAGAAAAAATTGCGTTGGCTAGGCAGTTTGGCCGATTCATCGGATCGATGCATGGTGCCGGGATCTTCCATTCCGATCTAAAGACATGCAATGTCCTGGTCTCCGAGGATTTTGCTCAATCTGAGGATCCACCGGATACCGCCGGACAAGGCTCTAGCGAAGTAACTTCCCCTCGGAGGGTGCTTCGGTTTTCATTGCTTGATTACGACAAGGTGCGGTTTTCCAGACAGGTCTCTATGAGGCGAAAAATAAAGAACCTGGTCCAGATATTCCTATCCACACCGTCGGCGATTAACGCTACGGAGCGTCTGCTCTTTCTCAATGAGTACGCAATGCATGCCGGCCTGAATCCAGCTGAGAAGCGACGCACAGCCCAAGCTATTATTGAAGCAGCTCTCGGAAAAGAGATTTTGTACGTAGGCTTTGAGGGCGATGTAACAGAAAAATGGGACTAATTAGGCCACCGGGAACCGGCGGAAAGGGGCAGAAGGGGAAGAGGAGGAAAGAATGCGGGGGAACCCGCTTTTTGTGCAAGAAGCCGGATTCCCCCGCACCCCTTCCGGCAAAAAGCCATGGCATCCTTGATATAAGAGAAAACCAATTCAAGAGGAGAATGCCATGGCTAAGAAAGATGATACCAAAATAGTGCAGGTGCTGCACTCGATTTGCTGCGGTCTGGATGTTCACAAGGAGACGGTGGCAGCATGCTTGATCATGCAGACAGACACGGGTGAGCAAATTGAACAGCGTGAATTTTGTACTTTTACCCGCGACTTGAGGAGACTCAAAGAGTGGTTGCTTCAGAATGAATGTCCAGTGCTTGCTATTGAGAGTACCGGAGTATATTGGCGGCCGGTTTATAATGTCCTGGAAGGGTCGGTTCAGGTAGTTTTGGTGAATCCACGTCATACCAAGCATCTGCCTGGTCGAAAGACCGACATATCTGATAACAAGTGGCTTGCCGGGCTTCTGAGGCACGGGCTGGTAAAGGGCAGCTTCATCCCCCCCGGGGAGGTACGGCAGTGGCGTGACTGGTGCCGTCAACGCAAAATGCTCGTTGATACGGTTGGGGACTTCAAGAGGCGCGTTCACAAGTTGTTGGAGATGGCAAATATTAAGATCGGGTCGGTGCTGAGCGACGTTTTCGGCGTGACCGGTCAGAATCTCATGCACATGCTGCTCAGCGGACAACCCATAACCCTCTCCGATGTGAAGAACTGCTTGATGGGTTCTCTCAGAGGGAAGGACCAAGAACAAAAAGCATGGCAACTCTACGATGCAATCCGAGGTTATTTCACAGATCACCACCGAGAGGTTTTGAAATCCTTGTTCAAAATTATTGGTGCTCTTGAAGGCGAGATCGCTTTCATTGAGGCCAGGCTCAGCAGGTTGTTTGTGCCATATAACGATCTGATCGAGCGACTCGACGCAGTTCCGGGAATAGCCTATGTAGCTGCCTGGGCTATTGTTGCAGAGGTAGGCCCAACTCTTGCGTCTTTCGGTACCGTTGAAGCATTCTCTTCCTGGTGCGGGGTCGTTCCAGGAAATAACGAAAGTGCAGGCAAAAGAAAGAGCGGCAAAAGTCCCGTTCACAAAAAAATGATCAAGACCATTCTTATTGAGGTAGCTTGGGCAGCAATAAAAACTAAGCATTCATATTACCGGGACAAGTATTTTCGTCTCAAAGCACGCTTGGGATCCAAGAAAGCCATAGTAGCGGTTGCCCTCCGCATAGCAAAGGCGCTCTTTCATATCATCAAACATGGAGCCCAATTCAAGGAGCTGGGAGAGGACCATCTCTCTCTGCTTCATATTCACAAAAGATACGCATACCTTTGCCGTGAGGCGAAAGTCATCGGGTACCAACTGATTCCGTTAACAAGTTGATATTGTAATCTAAAGCCATTTACTTTTAACCATAAAGGCCGATAGTTTAATGAAGCCGCGAGCGCGAGGCAAACATGGCCAATCGTCAGCGAACACAACGGACTGTAGGCCCCTCGGGGACCACGTAGGTAAAACTTTTTACCATCCACTGACTTCTCAACACTCTTGAGCATATGACTGTCGAAGCCGATGAAGCACGCGACAAACACCCCACGGGGTATTTTCAGGTAAACCACCAAACCCGAATGGTTGAAACTTAGGAAAGGTGTAGCAGATGTCCAGCGACGCGCCCAAGTCTCCCAAGCCGCAAACGAACGTTATCTTGAGGCCTTGGCCAGTGCACACGATTCTATCCCTCTGAAAAACTGGACCGACAAACTCTGCCGACCCGTAATCT
>JBKQRG010000463.1:0-5419 GCA_052144015.1 Desulfomonilaceae bacterium | reverse complement strand
GGTACGCAATCTGACTCTTCATCATCTTAGCGCTGACGATCAGATGTATTCGCAGAAAGAGCCGTCGCAGTGGTTAAGAAAGGCTGCAGAAGGGACCCCTCAGCTCTTTGAATTGTTTTGCAGAACTAAGGCCGGCCGCTCGTTCTGGGTAGAAGTGAACCTTAGGGGAGCCGTGATCGGGGGGAATGACCGATTGTTGGCCGTCGTCCGCGACATCACCGAGCGCAAACAGCTCGAAGAGCAGTTGCGCCATGCACAGAAGATGGAAGCTGTGGGAAGGCTTGCCGGCGGAGTGGCCCATGATTTTAACAATGTGCTCACAGCGATTTTGGGCCACGCGGACATGCTTCGCCTGCAATTGTCAGATGATCCCAGGCAACAACGAAAAGTGGAGAAGATAGTCGAGGGAGCGCAGAGAGCGAGCGATTTGACCCGGCAGTTGCTCGCCTTCAGCCGCAAACAAGTTCTGGACATTAAAGTCCTGGACCTCAACCAGGTTGTTCACAGTATCGAAGACGCGCTGAGAGGAATCCTGGGCGAGGCCATCCAGGTAATAATGCTTCCCGATCCGGCGATCCCAAAAATGAAGGCGGATCGCGATCAAATCGGTCACATTTTGCTCAATTTGGCGGTCAATGCCCGCGACGCTATGCCTGAAGGCGGAGAGTTGATCATCGAGACCTCGACTGTATCGGTGGACGATCGGTCAGCACGTACGGCCGGCATGGAAGCTGGAGAATATGTCATGCTGGCCGTGAGTGACACGGGTGTAGGGATGAACGAGGAAACGCGCTCCAGGATTTTCGAGCCGTTCTTCACTACCAAAAGAGACAGACAAGGCACGGGCCTTGGACTCGCCATGCTATACGGCATCATGAAGCAACATAATGGACATGTTATCGTTCGCAGCGAGCCGGGCATGGGGACTACTTTCAAGATGTACTGGCCGGCTTTGGTGGAAGTTGAGGCTATTGTGCAACAATCTATTGAAACAGTTAAGGATTATCGGGGTAACGAGACTGTGCTCCTGGTGGAAGACGAGTCCCTCGTTAGGGAACTCACCCACGAGATACTCGAGATGTTCGGATATAAGATTCTAGCGGCTGTTGGCCCTGAAGATGCGATCGGCGTCTCAGAGTCGTATCAGGAACCCATTCATCTGCTGCTCACCGACGTGGTGATGCCGAAAATGGACGGCCCCAGCCTCTACTCGCATCTTTTAGGTTCGCGGAAGAACCTGAAAGCTCTCTTCATGTCGGGGTACACTGAGAATGCCATTGTTCATCATGGGGTCCTCCGCACAGGCGTTCACTTCATCCAGAAACCGTTTAACGCCGAAGCCCTAGCGCAAAAGGTGCGCGAGGTGCTTGACTCTCCTTGAATTCACTCGTACCCGCTCCCTGCCTGTTGTGACATGTCCATCACTCTGAATATATTGGCAGGTTTGCCGTATGGGCATTGAACAACGTGGCAATCTCAGACTGTATTGTCTCAGTATAGTGTTGCTGACCCAAATATGCCCGATTGACACCTGGCCGTGGGATACGCTCAAAACAGGGATACGGCGTAAAGTTCTTTTAAATAACTACATCTTGCCTTAAGATGCCTTGTTGAGCTCAAAATGGGAGTTTCGCAAGCCGGGAGGGGAACAACCGCTCGATTCGTACCTGATACAAGGCTCCGCAAATGGCCGGAAAGCCGCGTGATTCCAGGCTCCATGTCGCGACTTTCATATGAACTCCTAGACGTTTTCAATTAACCGATGCCACGGTACTTGCACTCACCTTTGATATACCGCTAGCCACTTAGTCCCGCGTTTTCGTGGGATTGCCGGAGGGTTCGGGCCCACTGGGCGTGGCGCCAACATGCGTCGTGAGGCTGCGAGCCATTGATACACTTCGATGTTGCGTTATGCATGCTCGCCGTGCGCGGAGCACCTTTTTACACAAAAAGCGGGTTCCCGAAACTTCCCCTCTCCCTGGTATTCCGCTTTCTGAAAGTGATTTAACATTATGATCGTTATTTTTCTTGACTTAAGAACAAATGTTCTCATATTTTTATAAAAACATTTGTTCTCAGGTGTGACATGAGCATCACGACCAGACAAAGACAATTACTCGACTTTATTAAACGATTCCAAAGGGAAGAGGGGCTCCCTCCCTCCCTTCGAGACATGTGCGCAGCGCTAGGTCTGTCCTCGCCAGGGAGCCTGCTCCGGCACTTGCAAATTCTGGAATCAGAGGGGCATCTTACCCGATTACCGGGGAAGAAAAGAACCTGGAGGCCGACCAATCGCAGCCTGATGAGATCTATTCCCCTTTTAGGACGCATTGCAGCGGGTGAACCGATTCTTGCCGAACAGAATGTGGAGGATAATCTTCCATTTGATCCCACATTCTTCGGCTCGGAGGCGGCTTTTGCCTTGCGGGTCAAAGGCGATTCGATGACAGGAGAACAGATATGCGATGGGGATTTGGCAATAATACGCCATCAGGCGGACGCTGAGAACGGCGAGATAGTAGCCGTGCTCGTGGAAGGGCTGGAGAGCGAGGCAACCCTGAAGATCCTCCGCCGCAAGAAGGGAAGCATAGAACTCCAAGCCTCCAATCCTGCTTATCCGCCTCTGATCTTCAAAGGCAGGAATCGAGCGAGAATAAAAATCCTTGGAAAACTAATAGGCGTGGTGCGCCGGAAAGCGTGAACAGGATTCACCGGGATGGATGATTTCGTACATCTTGAAGCCAGGAGCGCCTTTTCTTTCCTATGGGGAACGTTCACACCCGATGCCCTGGTTGAAAGGACGGTTGCGCTTGGCCAGAAGGCAATAGCTCTTACCGATGACGGGGTCCACGGCGGCGTTCAATTGTGTAAGGCAGCGCTAAAGGCGGGAATACAGCCTATCGTCGGAGCCAAAGTTGCCATCTGGGATGGTTCTCCAATAATTCTTCTTGCAACGGACTTTCAAGCGTACGGCAATTTGTGCCGCCTTCTCTCCATCGCAATAGAAGGCGGGATTTCTCAGAAGAACCTCATAACCAAACAGGACCTGTCCCACTGGAGCAAAGGGCTGATCTGCCTTGCCGGCGGCAGAGGTTCCACTATCAGAGCTTCATTGGAGAAAGACAGGATCGATTCGGCAAGGATCAGCCTACTGGAATTGAGGGAGACCCTGCACAGCCCCGATTGTTTATTCCTGGTTCTCCAAAACCATGGCAAATCCGATGTCGAAATCCGAGAGGCATTGCAGGTCATGAGGTCCACGACGGAATTGGCTGTCGGTTTGAGCCTCCCGATTGTCGCCACGAATGAAGCCACATTCCTGGAACCTCATGGTTACATTTTGCACCGTACACTTGTCGGAATTCAGCGGGAACATCACCACAGGTCGCTGTTTCCTCTTCCGAACGATACTTTCTTTCTGGCTTCCGAAGACGAGATGAGCCGAAAGATCCCTTATCCTGAAGCAATACGGAACACGTCTTATATAGCGTCGCTTTGCAGTGGATTTTCCCTGCCGATCGGCAAATTGCATCCCCCGCTGTTCCGGCAGCCTCAGGAAGCTTCCGGAAAGCTCAAGAAGCTCTGTTTTCGAGAGGGGGCCAAACTCTATAAGCCGATTCCTCTGCCGTATCTGCGCCAGCTCGTTCACGAGTTGGCCGTGATAGATAAGCTCAAAATGGCCGACCTGTTCCTATTGGCAAGGTCCATCGTGCATTTCGCCCGAACAAGGGGGATCAGGAGCAGCATTAGAGGGTCCGCGGCAGGAAGCCTGGTGGTCCACCTTGCTCTCGGGGGAGTCGATCCGATAGAGCATAATCTGCTGTTTGAAAGGTTTATGAATGAATCAAGGGCAGATATGCCTGATATTGACATTGATTTTGATTCAGACCGGCGTGATGAAGTTTTAAGGTTCCTGATGGAGCGTTTCCCTCGCCAGACATGCATGGTCGCAACCGTCCTCAGCTTTAAATCCCGCAGTGCGGTACGGCTGACCGCACGAGCGCTGGGGTATCCTTTGAGCGAAATCGACCGCCTTGCATCATGTCTCCCGTGGTCATTGAGGGGAGGGGATCTGCTCGCTGCTTTGGAGGAACTGCCCGAGCTGCAAGATACTCCCCTCAAGAAAGAGCCGCAGCTTGTAGAAATAGCGGCCCAGTTAGTCCGCCTCCCGTATCAGAGTTCGACGCATTTGGGAGGCGTGCTGCTTACTCCCGGGGACATCAAAGACTGGACCCCGGTTGGGCTGTCACCGCAAGGGTTGCCGTTAGGTCAATTGGATAAGGACGATATTGATGCACTGGGATTGCTCAAACTGGACATTCTCGGTCTCAGGATGCACACAGCAATTCGGAAGGCCCTGGAGGTTCTCTGGCGGCAGGGGATTTCACTGAATCTGAGCCGTCTCCCATTGGATAATCAAAAAGTCTATGCGCTGTTGAGAAGTACCGACACGGTCGGGGTCTTCCAGTTGGAATCACCCGGCCAACGAAATCTCGTAGGAAGACTCCTGCCGAGGCATTTCGGAGACCTCATTGCAGAGATCAGCCTTTTCCGGCCAGGCCCTGTCGAAGGGGATATGATGGACAATTACGTCCGAAGGAGGAACAAAAAGGAGCCTGTACGAATACCACATCCTGATTTGGAGCCCATCCTGGGAGAGACTTACGGAGTCATCCTCTATCAAGAACAGGTGTTGAAGATAGCCAATACCTTTGCGGGATTCCCTCTTGCAGAAGCCGATAAGTTTCGACGGGCAATGACAAAGGAGCGCCGGTCGGAAATCATGGTCTCTCTGAAACATAACTTTATTCGAGGAGCCTTAGCAAATGGATATCCTCGAAGAATGGCCGAGGACGTGTACAGAAGGGTGGCAGCCTTCGCCTCCTTCGGTTTCTGTAAAGCTCACGCGGCTTCGTTTGCTCATATTACTTACCAGAGTGCATATCTGAAGGCTCATCATGCCCAGCCTTTCTACATAGGGTTATTGAATGCCGGTCACGTAGGATCGTATCCGCCGTATATAATTCTCAACGAGGCCAGGAGAAGAGGAATCCCTATATATCCTCCGAACGTGAATTATAGCGGCTCGGAGTACACGGCCGAAGGCCGGGGCATCAGAGTGCCTCTGTGGGTAATAAATAATGTGGGCACAGCAACAGCCCGGAGAATAATAGCCGAACGGGAAAGGAGAGGACCGTTCACAAGCCAAGAAGATTTTTTGGAGCGTATCTCGCTCCCGGAACGGATCGTAAAAATTCTTTCTTTGGCCGGAGCATTTGAAGGATTTACCGAGTATGAATGGGGACTAACACAGCAAGCCGCTTGCAGAGTTTGAAAGCGGCCCGCCGGCGGTGGATGGAAAAGGAAAAGTTTCGGGAACCCGCTTTGCGGAAGAGAAGATGCGGGGGAACCCGCTTTT
>JBKQRG010000462.1:0-15197 GCA_052144015.1 Desulfomonilaceae bacterium | reverse complement strand
GAATTCGACTATTCAGGTTTATAGATGTTCTCCCTGCGCTAAAAAATGATACCGAGGCAGCTCGATTGTTTTATGAATATTTCGGGTATCTTCACGATGCGCCGCCGATTTTAGGAAAGCATCCGAGTGCAATAAATCAAAACATCCACGTAGCAGATGTGGCCAAAGAAATAAGGGCCGGCGTAGAGTCCCTGGCCCGGCAATTCATCATCGGCCAAACTCCGAAAGACGCTTTGACTTGCTTAGAGGAACTTCGCAGCCGAGGCATCGCCGCCAGTCTGGATGTTTTAGGGGAGGAAGTGCTCAGTGAAAATGAAGCGCAACAATTTGCTGAGAGATATATAGAGCTTTTAAGGTTTATTGCTCCGAAAATGCAAACTTTACCCGAGATCCCCATCCTGGATCAAGATAATAGAGGTTCAATCCCTCGTTTAGACATGTCACTTAAAATCTCATCTTTTTATTCCCAAATTGACCCTCTGAATTGGGAAGGCTCAATTGAACGCACAACAAAAAGATTAGGGTCGGTTTTTCGAGCCGCTATGGAATACGGAGCGTCAATAACCATTGATATGGAGCAATACTATCTAAAAGATCTAACCATAGCCATTTTAAAGAACATTCTGGAAAAGCATGCGGATTTCCCGTTCGGCGGAATAGTCATGCAGACCTATTTGCATGATTCGGAACAAGACCTTCAGCAACTAATAGATTGGGCAAGAACAAACAAAAGAACGGTCGCAGTTCGTCTAGTGAAAGGAGCGTACTGGGATTATGAAACCGTGGTGAATCCTCAAAGAGGATGGTCGATCCCGGTTTTAATGAGAAAACCTGAAACTGACGCCAATTATGAAAAATTAACAAAGATGCTCCTCGAAAATTCAGATTATCTACGGCCGGCCATTGCTACGCATAATATAAGGAGCATCAGTAATGCCATAGCTGTGGCTGACACCCTGCAAGTACCGAAAAATGCGATTGAGTTCCAAGTGATCTACGGAATGGCGGAGCCTATAAGGCGTGTTTTGCAAGAAATGGGGTACAGGGTCAGAGCTTATGCGCCTGTAGGCGAACTGATACCCGGAATGGCCTATTTGATCAGGAGACTTCTGGAAAACACGTTCCAACACTCTTTTCTCAGGAAATCTTTTGTGGAGAAGGAAAATTCTCAAATATCTCTGAAAAAGCCGACAATTTCTAACGAATCACAAGCCGGATTTGTCGAAGAAGGCTTCAGAAACGAGCCGGTCACTGATTTCTCCAGGGCTGAAAATAGACAAAAAATGAGGCACGCGCTCGAACGGCTAAGGCAGCAATTCGGGAGAAGCTATCCTCTTTTCATAAATGGAGAAGAACTCCAAAAGAATACTCAAATAAATTCAAGGAATCCCGCATGTCCCGGCGAAATTGTAGGAAACGTGTCAATCGCGGATTCCCGAGACGCGGATTCGGCAATTTCAGGCGCAAGACGGTCCTGGACGCGTTGGCGAAATACGCCTCCGGAAGAAAGATCCGCGTTTCTGTTTACCGCGGCCGAAGAGATGCGAAAGCGGCGGTTTGAACTCGCTGCCCTTGAAGTTTACGAAGTAGGTAAGACATGGAAAGACGCGGATGCAGACGTGGCGGAGGCTATCGATTACCTGGAATATTATGGCCGAGAGATGCTAAGGCTTGGGAACCCAAGGCTGCTGGGGAATTATCCGGGAGAGCAAAACGAATACCTATATGAACCGCGCGGCATAGGAGTAGTGATCTCGCCATGGAATTTCCCGCTTGCCATTGCGACCGGTATGGTGTCGGCCGGAATCGTCACAGGTAATTGTGTGATCTTCAAACCATCGGGACTGTCACCCATATGTGGCTGGAACCTGGCGGAACTTTTCAGAACCGTAGGATTGCCATGCGGAGTTCTGCAGTTCATTCCTGGACCAGGCGCTGAGGTTGGGGAATATCTTGTGTCCCACCCGGACGTGGACTTCATTGCCTTCACCGGCTCCAAGGATGTCGGGTTGCGAATCGCCACGCTTGCCGCCAACACTCATCCGGGACAGCGAAATGTGAAGAAAGTGGTGGCGGAAATGGGAGGCAAGAATGCCATCATCATTGATGAAACAGCCAACCTGGACGATGCTGTAAAGGGCGTGCTCGAATCCGCGCTCGGTTTTCAGGGACAAAAATGTTCAGCTGCTTCTCGAGTTATTGTGCTTGAAGAGGTCTTCAATGAATTCAGCCGTAGATTAAGAGACGCTGTGGACAGCGTTGAAATAGGCCCGCCGGAAGATCCGTGCAACTTCATGGGACCAGTAGTGGATGAGGCCGCACTGATAAAAATCCGCAACTATGTGGATCTCGGGAAGAAAGAAGGGACGCCTGCTCTGGTGAGAGAGGTCGATGGTCAAGGATATTTTGTCGGCCCCGCGATAATAATCGATGCAAAGCCCGACTCCCGCATCGCGCAGGAGGAAATATTCGGCCCGGTGCTCACTATATTCAGGACCCAAAACCTCGATGAAGCCTTGGAAATTGCGAACAGCACTTTATATGCGTTGACTGGCGGCATTTTCTCTCGAAGCCCCGCTAATATCTACAAAGCGAAAAAAGAATTCAGGGTCGGCAATCTGTACATAAATCGAAAAATCACCGGCGCGTTGGTTGGGCGACAGCCATTCGGAGGGTTCGGCATGTCAGGTGTCGGATCCAAAGCAGGGGGTCCCGATTACCTTATACAATTCTGCAACATAGCGAATATCAGCGAGAACACTTTGAGAAGAGGCTTCGCTCCGAAATAATGATTTTTTAAATTTTTTGACAAATTGTGAATCTCTCGGCGAGCGGGTGCATCGAAGTTTGTGCAAGATTCAAAAATTACGGAGGTGACTCCGATGAACCTGAGAGATTTCGCAAAAAATATCGGAAATAAGATGATGCCTCACATAAGGCAAGGAGCCAGCTGTCCTTCTATCATGGGCTGGCCCGAAGACGACCTTTCAAAATGGGTTGCTTCTCATCGAAACGAGACAAAAGGCATTATCTGCCGCTCTTCTCAAGGAAAAAATACAGGATTTTGTGGAACAACCCGGAGCCATGCCTCCGCAACGCGAACCAAATCGACAACGAGCAAGAGCGGAGAAGTAACCATGGGAGGCAACAACGCCCGAGTGGAGACAAAGAAGAGCTCTCGAGCAAAGGCAACTCGAAAAGCAGTGTAACATCATAATGTACAATTTCAGAGCCAGGGAGCAGTTCTAATAACTAAAATTGTTTTGCACTGATATTTTATGATCAACGAATTGATGCAAATGAATGTCTCGATAATCTAAAGGAAGTAATTATTAACCGGAGGCAACTATAGATCCTATAGCAATAAAAGCGTTTCTATTAATGTCTGCAGTCCTGTTCGGTGGAATCGCAGGTTTGAGACTATGATTGATTACATTGTCAGACGATTGGGCGGATGTCTGCCGGGTAGAATTTCGTGTAAATGAATTTGGCTCAAACAAACCACTTGGTATTAGATTGGAGGACTGAAAGTGCCAGACGAATATGAGCGATTACGGTCAGGTTTTGTAAACAAAACCTAAATCCGACGTTTGACGTAAAAAATTAAATCGCAAGACCTAGTCGATAGGAATTGCGATTTAATTTGATGTCTTGTCGTAATCAGGCTGTCAATACGAAAAAACGTTATTGTAACACTTCCATTCGTAACCACTCCAAACACAGGTTTGATTCGGGGTTGTGCGAGTTCCATAATTCGGATAATCATAGTAGCCTGACCCATAAGAGGAGCCGTAGCTTGGCCAACCCCAGCCCCATCCCAAGCCGGGCCACCCACCAAAACCAAATCCGCCATGAAAACCGCCGCCGTGTCTCACCAAAGAAAACGGGCCGGGAGTGGCAGCTCCAATTGCCGTAATCCCTGCGTTCGTTTGCGCTGAAGCTGCGCCCCAATAACATGCCAGTATCATAAGTGCAGTCATTCCGACTACAACCGAGAGTGTCATTCTTTTCATAGTTTTCCTCCTGGCCGGCTTCGAGAGGAATACTCACTTTTCATGTTGTTATAAAAGATTGGCCTCCTCTTTTATGTTCGAGACCTTCTCGAAGACGTTTATGCTCATATGATGCTCACTCGTCATAACCGAGTCAATTCGCGGCGGTTGTTGACTGCTCCACGGATCACAATTGTTCAATGGGAATCTCTGTGATATGAAACGAAAAGGAGGCGTTCCGCAATGCTTTATGGAGCGATGAATTTCCCGGTCAGGCCGATTCTTCAGGAATTAGAAACGATCTCAGGGCTCGGTTTTGATTATCTGGAATTGACTATGGATCCACCCAAAGCCCATCACACCACTATTCATCAACAACGAGACCACATACTCAAGAAACTTCAAGAATTTGAAATGAGATTGGTTTGCCATCTGCCTACGTTTGTCTCTACAGCCGATCTGACCGACAGCCTGAGGGAGACCTCCCTTAGAGAGATCCTGGATTCTTTGGAAGTGGCTGCTTCACTCGATCCGCTCAAAATTGTGCTGCATCCAAGTCATATATCCGGACTCGGCGTGTTTGTCGTGGATAAAGCAAAAAAGTTGGCACTGGATAGTCTTTCACAAATTGTGGAAAGAGCCGAGAAGCTTGGTCTACAGCTTTGTTTCGAGAATATGTTTCCCCGTTCCAATTCTCTGGTCCAGCCACAGGATTTCATAGAGGTTTTCGAGAAATTCCCTAGCCTCAAATTTACGCTTGATACCGGACACGCTCACATCGGCAGCACAGGTGATAGGCGAAATCTTGAATTTCTGGCCAAGCTGAGCGACCGAATAGCGCATGTTCACGCCAGTGATAATTTCGGCAAAGAAGACAATCACCTACCCATCGGCGCGGGAACAATTGATTTCCAGAAGATTGTCAAGGGGCTAAATGCCATCGGGTATGACAGCACCGTAACTTTTGAGATCTTTTCGAAAGACCGAGATTATTTGAGAATCAGCCGTGAGAAATTCGCTGAGATGTGCCGCAAGCCTTAAACAAATAGATGAAGCCAGTAGAGCCGTTGTTTTGCTCTTCACTGCCGATAGCGGCGGCTTGACTCGAAACACTACGACACATTATATTTAAGTGTACTGCAAATTACGTCTTTTGGGGGCGTGATATTCAACCTATTTTCATTTTTGGGGGGAAAAGCTAAGGGGAGAAGCCGGGAATAGCCATGGACAGGCCACCATACTACCTGGGTTTCACCACGTTGAATTCGGAAACCAGCATCGCGAAATTGCCCGTCCGCGGCGTGATTCCGCAGTGGTTGAGTGGCGCACTCGTTCGCACCGGACCGGCTCGCTTCGAAGTAGTCCTTACGAAATACAACCATTGGTTTGACGGGCTGGCAATGCTCCACAGGTTCGCCTTCGATAGCGGTCGTGTATCCTATGCTAATCGTTACCTCCGGAGCCGAGCGTATGAAGAGGCCATTGCGAAGAACACGATAACTCGGGGCGAGTTCGCCACGAACCCTCGCCAGACCTTCTTCCAACGGATCGCGTCCTGGTTTTCCCCGAAGATTACCGACAACGGTTGCGTCAATATCGCGGAACTGGGTGTCGCTTTAGTCGCCCTCACCGAAACTAGGCTCCCCGTCCGCTTTGACCCTGGCTCTCTGGCCACAATCGGGACACGCGAGTACGACCCCAAGATCAAGGGCCCTGTCGCCACTGCGCACCCGCACTTTGACCATGCCCGCAGCTGCCATTACAACTACATGGTGGAATTCGGGCGGCGGAGTAATTACCAGATTTTCAGGATAGACAAGAACACGGGCCGGCAATCCGTCGTGGCGACCATACCCGTAGACAGGCCATCGTACATGCACTCATTTGGCATGACCGAGCGCTACCTGATATTGGCGGAGTTCCCGCTGGTGGTCAACTCACTCAGACTGCTACTTAGCGGTAAGCCGTTCATTCGCAATTATGAATGGGAGCCGGACCGCGGCGTCCGGTTCCACATCGTAGACAAAGAGAGCGGGAAATTGACGAGGGCCGTGCATGGCACGGCATTTTTCGCTTTCCACCACGTCAATGCATTCGAGGAAGGAAAAGACATTTTTGTCGACATTGTGGTCCACCCCGATTCGACGGTGATCGACCGCCTATATTTGGATCGTCTTCGCTCCGCCGAGACGATTCCAACCACGGGGAGATTAACCCGCTTTCGTATCCGTGAAGACAAGGACATTGTTGGTGAGCAGCTATCCGACTGTCCCATTGAGCTCCCGCGCTTCGACTATCGCCACCGAGTTGGACAACGTTATCGTTACGTCTACGCCGCGGGTTCGGACGCTCCGGGCGACTTTCTCGATAATCTCGTGAAACTCGATCTGGAGCGGAACACTGCAGCACCCTGGAGCGAGGAGGGTTGCTATCCGGGCGAACCCGTGTTCGTTCCGGCGCCGGAAACGGCGAATGAGGACGACGGTGTGATCCTCTCGGTGGTTTTAGACACCGGCAAGGCAGCGTCCTTCTTGCTCATCCTGGACGCTTCGACGTTCAGCGAGTTGGCTCGCGCGGACCTGCCCCACCACATCCCGTTCGGGTTCCACGGGAATTACCTTCCTGAGAGGCATGAACCATTGATGGTCGGGGACGCACAATAGAAGCAGCCTTACGAAAAAGAAAAACAAAAGTGGGGGAGCCACGGCGCGAATAGCTTCAACAGCTTTGCGAAGGCGGAGAAAAACAAATGTGCGGCTGGCTTCGGGACAAATTTGGCCTCTGATGGCAGATCGTCCCGAATATTTTGAGCGAGATGTTGCAGGAGGACTCAGACAAATCGAAAAGGGTCGTGCTCGCAATGCTTCAATTACGCCAAGGCGATGAAAATGGAAGAACTATCCCTTTGAGATCAATAAGATTCCCAAGGTCCACTAAGCCAATTTGATTAGGCTGACCGTGGGTAAAAATATGGCCCGAGTCTCTTCAATCGTCTCGAGCCTTACCCGAAAACCTGCCCTTAATACCAGGCAACCGTTAAGCCTCCTGAAGGCCACATGCCGCTTTGCATTCGCCCCGCTCCTTCGATTCCCAGCGAAATGCCCGCATACAGTCCACATAGCAATCTTTCGTTCCGTATTCCCGTGCGGGAGGTTCGACCTCTCGCTTGGGCAATTCCGGCTGTTCTCCTGCGAAACTACGTGGACCCGCGGCAGTTTGTTTAATATCATCTCTCATTCTGATTGCCAGAATGATAACTAGAAACGCCATTCCTGCAGCTATTATCAATGAAGCGAAGACCATTGTTGTATCCATTTGGAATATCCTTCCGCTTGTTTATTCTCGGATAGATTATTCCGCCGTCGATGAAATTTTAGGCCTCCTGTAGCCGACAATCCCTCATGCAAGCGGGCGCTTCCTCAAATTGCCACCTATACACTCGCATGCAGTTCTCGTAACATCCTGTGGCAACTGCTCGTCGAACATCGCGTATCATTTTAAACGGCAGAATAAATGCAAGAAACGCTGCGCCCACCGCCACGATTATTCCGATAAATGCCAGTACTTCCATATTTTTCTCCTTGCGCATAAGCCTTCCGGCCATATTCGCTCCTTTTTAACCTATTTTGATGCAGCATTTGATTAAAAGATTCTGAAAGCTTGAATGTTATTAAGGGATCAATTTCTAGAGAGCGCCGTGAATCCGTAAAGTTACATTTTGGTGTCGTGACATTTGACGAACAATGCTCATATTGAAAACAGGATGCGAGCGGGTTATGAGCCGGCTGCCTGGCAATGTGTGATAAATTGTGAGACGCTCAATGAATGATGTAGCCGAGATGAGGAGAGAAATGGCTGATCCTCTTGAGAAATTGCAGGACCGCAATGGGCAGATAGAATCGGAATACAATCCGCAAACCGCTTCAGGGACACTGGAAGCCTCCGAAACGAAATTTCGGTCTGTAGCTCAAGCAGCAGTCGACGCAATAATTTCAATCAATTCATCCGATGAAATCATCTTTTGGAACCAAGCCGCGCAGAAGATATTCGGGTACACGGAAGAAGAAATATTAAGGAAACCTGCCGCTATGCTGATGCCGGAACGTTATCGCGAGGCACATCGCAATGGAATCGATCGATATCTCGGAACCGGTCGAAAGGTGCTTATCGGCAGGATCTTGGAAGTTCAAGGGCTAAGAAAAAACGGGGAGGAATTTCCCTTGGAGCTTTCACTCTCAACATGGAAAACCGGAGAGGAGGTTTTTTTTACCGGGATAATTCGTGACATCAGCGACCGGAAAGCAGCCGAAAAAGCGCTCGAGAAATCAACAACCGAGGCCAAGCGGAGAACTTCGGAGCTGGAATCTCTGATTCAAATGGTGGCACATGATCTGAAATCTCCCGTATTAACGATTGCGGGCCTGGTTCGAGTGCTTGCTAATCGTATTCATAAGATCGGCGATGGAACGGATGTCCAGCCGATTCTTAAACAACTGACCATTTCCAGCGAAACAATGGAGAGATTCTTGAGAGACCTACTGGACGGACTGGCTCTCGAGCAATCCCCACCGAAGCTGGAACCGCTGTCTCTGGAAGAAATAATTACCGAGGTCTCGGAAAGACACAGCCAGTTGCTTCACGACAAAGGGATTACGCTCCAAATCCTTATCCCAACGAGTTCGATAATGGTTTTGGGTGATCGACCTCGAGTCTGCCAAGTTCTGGACAATCTTCTAGTTAATGCAATTCGATATATAGGGAATAGATCCGACCCTGCGATCGCAATTCGAGTTGCCAACGAGCAGGGATTCTGCGTTACCAGCGTTTCCGATAATGGAGTGGGTATTCCGCAAGAATACCACGACAAGATTTTCGAGCGTTTCTTTCGTGTAGCGGGGAGCGACAAGCCGGAAGGAACCGGTCTCGGCCTCTTTATAGTTAAGAATATAGTCCAGAGTCACGGTGGCAGGATATGGGTTGAATCCGAAGAAGGTCGCGGCGCAACTTTCAAGTTCGCTTTACCCAAGGCCGAACGGTAGAATTACAGCGTTTGTCCAAAATTCTGTCCGATTTGCCTTGGCGCGATTTGAGACGATCCTGGTTCATCTCGTCGTGTCATTGCGAGGAGTGAAAGCGACGAAGCAATCTCCTAAGATTCTGCTGAGGGGATTGCCACGGGCTGACGCCCTCGCAATGACAACTTCCATCTATAAGGGAGCACTTTTCAGCTGAGATCGTGGTACATGTTCGTTCCCTGAATGGCGGCTATCGGCAAAACAATATAGCAGTTAAAGCGACTTGATGCACAAGACCTGCGAATCTTCTCCTTTTCGCACGTTAAAACATTCACGTTCACCCACTAATCAGCTAATATGCGGAGCCATTAGGAGATTTGGTGTGGCCACTGCGTTTACAGAAGAGTACAGGGATCTCCAGGAGACGGCGAGTGGACTTGCCCGAGATAATATTTCTCGTCGCGATTTGTGCTCTACTTCCGAATTCCCTTGGGACATCTGGCAAGCCATGGCGAAAAGCGGCCTTTTGGGTCTGACCATTCCGCAGGAGTACGGGGGTGGGTCCGGCGGCTATCTGGCGTTGGCCGTGGCAGGTGAGGCGTTGGTCCGTCATGGCGGCAACCTGGGATTGGCACTGTCAGCTGCTATGCATAATATCATAGCTCGATTCCTCATTTTCGGGCTAGGTGACTGTGATCAGCGTCGTAAATACCTGCCCGCTATGGCTTCGGGCAACATCACCGGCTCACTCGCTATTTCCGAGCCTGCAACCGGAGCGCATCCTAAATACTTGAACACTAGAGCGACGCGTGAAGGGGATTGGTTCAAGCTGAATGGTGAAAAAACCTATTTAACCAACGGTCCGATTGCTGATTTTTATGTTGTAATCGCTGTCACAGGAATGGAGCAGGACCGAAAGCAATTATCCGCTTTCCTGGTACCCAGAGGTACCAACGGATTAATACAAACCGGGCCCATCCCGCTTGATTTTCTGCGTCCGTGTTTGCATGGCGGCATAAAATTGGAAAACGCTATGGTTCCGGTTTCAAATGTTCTCGGGACGGACGGGCAGGCGTACCAGTCCATAATCAAACCATTTAGAGAAGTTGAAGACGCTGCTCTAATGGGGCCCATAGTCGGAGGCTTAGCAAGACAACTGGAGCTCGTGACTGAATTGATAAGAAAAGAGAAAGCCTCGCCAAAGGACGATCTGAGGACTGCCGTGGGCGGTCTTCAGGTGCTGGTGAATCAGGCGAGAATTCTGGCGTATGAAGCCGGCGCTGCCCTTGATAATCCCCCCCATGAGGAGTTTCTCTCCTTACTTCTTGCCGGGAGAGACATTTCTCGCAGATATCAAGAGGAATTCGCGGCGCTGATCACGAACAGCGACGTCAAACCTACAGCCGAACTCGAATCGCTAACGCGGGACTTGACGATTACCGGCAACATCGCAATAAATGCCATGATGAAAAAAAAGACAAAAATGGGAGAAGAGATTCTCGGCGCCCGAGTTGACCCTTGATATTGAGTCTAATGACGGATTTTTTGGACCGTCATTTCCCTTTGAGAAATGCCAAATAATGCTCCGCTGTCTCCTCCGGCCTCTCGATCATGGGCAGATGCCCGCAATCCTTCATGATGACCGTAGTGCAACCAGACAGTCCCTTCTCGAAGACCTGGACCGCCGAAACATCAATGACGCGATCATGGTCACCCCAGAGTACCAAAGTCCTGGCCTTGATCTTTTGCAGATCCGGTTCCAACGGGCTGAATTCGGGTGAGATTTGTTTTGAGATCCTGGAATTGCTTGCATTGTGGCTTATCGCTTCCTTGACCAGGTAGTTCTTTGCAATCCAAGGTATTTCCGGCGGCTTAACAAATACAAATTTGAGCATGCGATCAAACTCTTCGGCTGACGCTGCAATGAGTGGATTTGGTTCGCCTTTGGAAAGCCTTGTCCTCATTTCACTTGGTACCGGGGTTCTTACACCCCCGGAGTCGAAGAGCCCCAACGTGATTACATTCTCAGGGAACATGATAGAGTATCGGGCCGAGATGGATCCGCCCATGGAATTCCCGACAATATGGAATTTCTTTAAACCTGCTGCGTTCACGAATTGGTCTAGTCTTTTTGCCTGTTCGACGATTCCATATGATCCGTTTTCCAGGTATGTGCTGCTTCCGAAACCGGGCAAGTCCAATGCCACCGCATGATAATTCGGAGTGATGAACTTGCAGAAGCGGGTCCAGTTGTCCTTGTTGGCCGCAAACCCGTGTACCATAAGGATCGGCGTGCCTTGGCCACCTTCAAGATAGGCTATCTCATATTCCGCGATTCGTAGGTGCTTCTCAGTGAGCCCTGCGGCTCTTCTTTCTTTATCCCTAGCCCACCCGACGAGCAGGCCGGGAAGAACAAAATAGAGCGCCACAGCGAGAGCTGCCACAACCGCAAGGACAACAATCAGTTTCTTCTTCATCTATTCCTCTCCGGATCCTAGTTCGATATTTGAGATATCCTATCAATCGGAATTGAGCAATTCTTTTGCTGTAGTTTATCAATCCGATGTTATGATAACTAAATCCGAATCCTTTTGCGACCGGGATTGGAGGAGTGTAAAATAGGTTATCACCGGAGCGCTTGTCGCAAAGAAAGAGGAGCAAGGCGTCCATGAACCGAGAAGGTCCGGATATTCCGAAAGACCTGATCCAAGAATTTTGCAGAAAGCACCGTATCCGGAAGCTGTCCGTCTTCGGGTCTTATTTGCGCGAAGATTTCTGGCCTGGGAGCGACATAGACTTCCTTGTGGAATTTGAAAAAGGGCGTACCCCAGGGTATATCGACCGTGTTGAAATAAACGAAGAGCTATCAGAACTTCTTGGCGGCTATGATGTGGATCTCCAAACTCCGAAAGACGTGAGAGGCTTTCTCAGAGATGAAATAATGGCCGAGGCGGTTGTCCTGTATGCGAAAGAGTGATCTCACGCGGTTGCGCCACCATCAAGGCAGTCTTTTCCACCTTAACCTCCTGTCCAGTTTTCGTGCTCCGTTATAGTTGACTTAAGTGATTGCTTTTCGCCCGTAGATTGAAACTGCGGCTGGTCAAGAGTATACTTACTTGTAAGGATACGTATTTCTTTCAAAGTCCCTTGTTCCACATAGAATCTGGCTGGAGGTGATCAAACATGACACGGGTTCAAAGGCTGGAACAGGAAATTAGACAGCTCAATGCGACTGAGCTTGCATCCCTCCGAAAGTGGTTCCAGGAGTATGATTCCGTAGAGTGGGACAGGCAAATCGAAGAAGATGCTTTGGCAGGCAAACTGGATAGACTTGCAGAAAAGGCTATTGCAGACCACAAATTGGGAAGAACAAGAGAACTTTGAAGCACTTTGCCTCACCCGACTTTTGGGCGTGCTATACACGACTGCCGAAGAAAATCCAGCGGCTAGCCGATGAGAGTTACGAGCTACTCAAAGCAAATCTTCTTCACCCGTCGTTGCATTTCAAGAAGATTGGAAAATATCGGGCTGTTCGAGTGGGTCTCCATTATCGAGCGGTTGGCATTGAAGTCGAGGAAGGTGTGCTCTGGTTCTGGATCGGGAGCCATTCTGAATACGACAAGCTTATCGGCTAAACATGATGTCCAGCATGGGCCATACAGTAGCAGGCCCGAGAAACATGCCTGAGTATGGAACGGAAAAGATCTGATGAGCCTGGATGAATTAAAGACCGAACCCATGAAATTGAGTCCCGAACCTCGTGCTTAACCGGCTCATCCTTTGCTGTTGAGTTTGATGAGTTCTCTGAATCGAAATTGAGAAGCCACGGTTGAATTAGGTCATTCGGAGCGATGAGGAAATCGACACAGGCAAAGTGAATTTAAGACATATGACAAGCAAGCTGGGTATCACGGCAGCAGACTACGATCATATCATTGAAGAGACCTACCGATGCTGCCCCCGAGTTCTCGATCGAGTAGATGATATTCTATCTGATCTCAGAAGCCACATAAGAACGATTGACTCGCGGATCTATGCAAAAAGAAACGAACTGTTGATCGCTATTAGGTTTGTGGAGGCGTTTCGGATCTTTAACTGGATCAAGGTTTGTTTAGCGTGCGGTTCTTATGATTCTGTCTTTAGAGAATTGAGATTCATGCTGGATGGTATCGCTCAGGCCTGCCACATCGATCTCAATCATGTTGACGCCTCATTGGCCTGTAAACTTGAAGTCTATAAAGCATTAGGCGATTTCGGTGGATTCATAGGAAGTGGCCTATTCGAAAAAATCAAAGGTCTTCAAGAAAGGGCGCAACTGATAAGTTTATACAAAGAATTGTCAAGATATGTACATCCTTCTGTGGAAGCAAGTCGTGGATGGATCGAGTCGTCGGCTGCGGAGGAAACAGTAGACAGTCTTAAGCACAACAGGTACGATGACGAAATGCTAGAGAAAACGCTCGTGAAATGCGCTGAAGTGGGTAGGATGCTAAAATCGGTAAACTCTCATTTCGTGAAGCATTTTCTGCAATCCCATGGATCAGCGGAGGACTTTTGATTCGACTAGGGAATTCAGAAAGCATCATGCCTAGAAACAACATGCCGAAAGAGCGGATTTATAGCCTCATATAACTCTTTGTAAACTTCATAGATTTTTTCATAACCCTCGGCGTCCTCGGGGTTGGGTGTGCACAAACCTGCGATCGGGACCATGTCCTCGATATCTTCGAGGGCAGAAAGGGCATCTGCGCCCTTTATCGCCCAGAGCGCGGCGCCCAGGCTCGAAGTCTCTCCCCACGCGGGGACAGCCAGCTCTCGGTTAAGAACGTCCGCAGTCATCTGAAGCCAAAAAGGTGAATGCGTGAAGCCGCCGGAGGCACGTACCTCTCGGATATCTCCTGTGATCTCTGAAAGGACGTCATACACGCTTCGGAATCGGAATGATATGCCTTCCAGGACCGCCCGGGCAAGATGCTCAGCTTTATGGTCCAACGCCAGGCCGAAGAACATGCCCTTCGCGTGCAAATTCCAGTTTGGGCTTCGCTCGCCTGCAAAGAACGGAAGGCAGATTATTCCACCTGACCCTATGCCGGCCCGAGCGGCCAAAGACATGAGGTTATCGAAAGATAACCGCATATTCGCCGGCAAGTTCGAGAAAGCGCTATGAAAAAGATCCAACAGCCATGAGAGCGCTATACCGCCATTGTTAATGGCGCCTCCAACCAGCCAATGCTTTTGGTCAATGGCATAGCACCAGGTCCGGGACCCGGCATCAAGCACGGGTTGATTTGAGATGATCCGAAGGGCGCCGCTGGTGCCGATCATGCACGTTGCTCGCCACGGAAACACGCCTCCCGCGCCGAGGCTCGAGTTAACTGCATCCGCTGTTCCTAATACTATGGGGGTACTCAGAGAAATGCCCATGCGGTCTGTCAGCTCCCGGTTGGAAAGACGGAAAACCTCACCAGGGTCGCAGAGGGTCGATAGTTGAGAGGCATCAATTCCGGCCAGTTCCAAAGAAGTATCGTTCCACCGCAGATCGTGAACATTGAGAAATCCCGATCCCGCAGCCAGGCAGTAATCAACAACTTGATGGCCCGTCAGTTGCTTAAACACGTGTTCCTTTGCGGAGACAAAATACGCGGCTTTTTGGTATACCTCAGGGCGTTCTTTCCGGAGCCAAAGGACCTTGTAAAGCGGATACATGCCGTGGATCGGGCATCCTGTCTGGTGGTAAAGGCATTGCGCCTCTGAGGCGCCGCGAAGCAATTCTGCTTCCCGAGCTGCACGTCCGGTAGCCCATGTCATGATGCCGGTCAAAGGATTACCCTGCTTATCCACCGCCATGAGGCTGTGGAGCGCCCCTCCGATGCTCATTCCGGAGCATGCGCCCGACAACTCGCCTGCTGCTTGGATTGCCGCACGGACAGAGCGGATCATGCCATCCAAGACCGCCGAAGGATCTTGTTCCTGCCATTTCTCATGAAGAGAGGAGGCAGCATAGTCGCTAGAACCAAAACCGAGCACCTCGGCTTCCTCGTTGACAACAACAGCCTTGCAGCTTCCCGTGCCAAGATCAATGCCCAGGAACCAGGAATTGGAATTGCAGGGGAGGAACTTTTTGCAAAAAGTTCCTCCCCAGCGCCCCTCTTCAAAAACACCTGACGATGGGCTCCCGGCCGCCAGAGGC
>JBKQRG010000461.1:0-12234 GCA_052144015.1 Desulfomonilaceae bacterium | reverse complement strand
GTAGGGGCCCCCGCTCGTGCGCCACTACTGTCGGCTTCTAAGGCAATATTCTTACCGGCGTCCCTATACCCACTCGGTTGAACAGTTCTTCCACCTCGAAATTCCACATCGCGATGCAGCCATCCGTCCAGTTGTGAGGTTTGGGATAGTAAAGAATTACCCACACTCTCTTGAACCATTCCGTGGGATAGCCGTGAATGCCTACCCAGCCTCCAAGTTTCGTGTTCCAGGGCGGAGCCTTTCCACTTTTTGTACTATTTATGATGGAATCTCTGTCATTGAGGGAGATCAAACCTTGCTCAAAAGCAGTCTGTGCATCCGCGACCCCCGGATAACTGATACCGAGAAAACGATGAAAACTGCTCTCCGTAGATTTGGAACAGATAAAATAGTCTCCTTCAGGCGTTTTTTGGTCACCCGTAATCTTTTTCGGACCAATAGGGTTGATGCCCAGGCATACCCTGAATTTCCTGATTTTGCCTTCGTTATCATGCAATTCCAGAGTCTGTGCGCTCTTCCTGATAACTATCATGGGACCGGTTTGAGAAACAGCCTGCTGAAAATTTTGAAAGGTTTGGGCTTGAATACCCGACGGTAAAAAGACGCATGCGCACGCGGAGCAAAGGATTGCTGCCAACGCGGCTTTCGATACTGTAATCTGACGCGGAATTTCAGGTAGCGGCACACTGTGTGCGCCTTTATCTGGACCACCGAAGTTGGTCGCACGGATGCGCGAGTCTGTCCCCAATGAGGTCTCACACTGAAGCGAATGACAATCACATGAATTTGAGAACAAAATTAGAGCCCCGGTTCATTAAAATGGACTCATAACATATCGTCATTGCTGCATATTGTCAAGACGCCGGTTAGCGGGGGGCATCATTGAGTAGCTGCATGCAAGCTTTCCAGCAATGTCCGGGCATTTTCAGTTAAAGAGCCCTGCCCTTCATAATAAATATCCTGAACTGAAACACCATTGCCGTGGTACGCCAAATTAGCGTCAGAATCAGGCTCCAAAACGGCTCCTTTCAAGGATAAGCCTACGAAAATCCCTTGCGATCTGGAATAGGAAAGTATGCCGGAACTCAAAGTCATATCGGTTTCAGCGGACGCGTCCCTACCTACGGGGCCTGCTGCGACCGCGATGTTCGCTCCCAACGCGAACTTGTCTTCCAACATGATCCTGAAGCTCTGCTCATTCATTATCAAGAGAACAAGATCGGTGGACTGTGCGCCGACTTGAAGCCCTAAACTTCCGGTCCGAATCGTGAAAAAACCAGGCTTACTCCATTCGGCTGTTTTCTCGTTTCGATGTAAAATGACTCCGGAACCGAAGTCGATTCCAACTATGATCCCTAGTTTCACGACACCCGGAAAAATTGCCAGGCCTCGACATCTTCGGAGCAGATCGGCCGGGATTCCGCGATCCGGCATTCCTAAAGCATTTTTCAGCACAAGATCGCAATCCAGGATTCTCTTATCCAGATCTTCCCGAGATAGGCCGATAGAATTGCCCGGCCAAAAGAGCATTGTTATGGCAGTGCAGATCCACAAAGTTTTTTTCATCAACATTGCCTATGTTCGCGCAACGGTCCGCCGGCTCAATCTCGTTTTTAATGCTTAAAAGCACGTTGATTTGTGAACATCATGGTAACCTTGGGATTTGCCTCATTACAGGCTTGAATTGATTCGAAATCTCGTTCCGAGCCCCCCGGCTGAACTATGGCCGATATTCCCTGGCTTATTCCGACTTCGACCCCGTCGCGAAATGGAAAAAAGGCATCAGAAACCATTACGGATCCGGGCAATCCGGCTTTGCGCTCATTGGTTTGGTTATCGACTTCTTCTCGCCTTGCTTTGTCCTTCATTTCATTAAATGGGACTTGATATCTTTCGAAGCACAGCCAATCCCGGTATTTAATATAGGCTTTGATGACCGCCAATTCGGCCACGCCAACCCTATCTTGTTCGCCGGTTCCTATGCCTACCGTGCAACCATCTTTTACATAGATTACGGAATTGGAGCTGACACCCTGCTCGACTGCCCAACCAAAGATCATATCTTGAATCTCCCTTTCCGTTGGTGCACGTTCTATGGCGTATTCCTTATCTTTATAGATCACTCTAGCGGGGCTCAGATCCGAGCCTGACCGAATAGCATTAATCTGAGACTGTTGGACGATTATTCCGCCATCCATCAGGGATTTGAAATCTACGAAACGCAGGTCGAGATATTCTTCCAAACGCGATATACCCGGAAGCGCAAGAATACGGAGGTTTTTTCGGCGCTTTAGTATTTCCACTGCTCCCTCAGCATAATCCGGTGCGGCCACTACTTCCAGGTAATTTTCTGAAACCATCTCAGCCGTGATCTTGTCCACGGCACGATTAAATACGGCTGCACCTCCAAAAGCCGCTATTCGATCAGCCCTGTTAGCTCGGAGGTAAGCTTCTGTGAGGCTGTCGTGGATTGCCACGCCTGACGGATTATTATGTTTCATAATGGCGCAGGCTGGCTGTTTCATTAGATATTTCAAAATCTGCAGGGCATTATCCACATCCGTGAAGTTAATTTTCCCCGGATGCTTCCCTGATTGAACCATCTGAGCTTCCGTGGTCGAACTGACCAAACCCATGCCCGGGGCTATAAATTTACAATCTCCGAGCGCCAGAGCGCCTCCCGTGAGTTCGTACAGGGCCGCCTCCTGGCCCGGGTTTTCACCGTAGCGAAGACCTTTTTCTATCAGATCGCCTGAGGACTCAGGGATTTTCCAAGATTTTTTCGTGTACTCCAAAGTCTGATCGCCAAATGTGATCTTCATTGTCCGCGGGAAATGGTCATCCATTATAGTCCTGTACTTCTTCTTTATATCCTCCATAAAAATACCTCCTTCGGCTCCTCCATGTATGTTGATATCAGAGCGCCATTATACGAATTTACGATGGACGGTAAACGGTTATCAATCGATTCAGTTAGAATTAGATGGTAACCCCCATACCTCTTACTATCCGGTCTTCCAACAAATTCTGAGCTGTGCTACTTTGGTGCAAACCGGATCGGAGTGGCTGGTGTGAAAAAAAGATCGTTCGTCTCATGGTTAGGCATATTTGTTGCCGGATTTATTTGTGGCGTGGTCTTTTCGGCTTGGAAACTTGATAAATACGGCTCACCTGCGTCAGTTTCTCCTCCTGGTATGCGTGAACAAAGCACCGAATCGGACGTCCGGTCTCGAATCGCGGGTCTTGAAAAGATGCTGGCCGTGAACCCCAAGAATGCCGAAGCATTGGTTCAATTGGGCAACGACTACTTCGATACGGGCAATTATGAAAAGGCCGTGGAAATATATCAGCGATCACTAGCCGTGGATCCCCGAAATCCGGATGTGATTGCCGACATGGGTGTCGCTTACCGCAAAATGGGAAAAAGCGAAGAAGCTGTTGACGCTTTCCGAAAAGCCCTGGAGGTGGACCCGGACCACGCCTTGGCGCTGTTTAATCTGGGGATCGCGCTAAGGGATGATTTGAAAGACTACCCGGGCGCGCTCAAAGCCTGGGAGGCTTTTCTTCAAAAAGCCGGGGATTCCCCTCACGCGGTAATGGTACGTCCCTGGGTCAAACAATTACGTGAAAAGACCGGATCAGTTCCTACCGAAACCGGTAAGTCCGAGAAATAGTTTTGCCAGTTGAGCCGGTTTCGCAAATCGAAGCCTCAGGTTTGAAATCAAAACTTAGCCAAAGAACAACCCCTGCAGGGATTCAATTGAGACCAGAGATGTGAAGGAAATGAGGAACGCGGCTTTTTGGCCGACTTTCCAACGAAAAGCTTGTGAAAGCCCTAACCCCACGCTGCTCCTATCATTACCGGCTGAATTGGTGAGCAGATCCCGGCCAGAATGCCTTCAGTAGTCAGACCGAAATTCAAAGCCTTACGATTCATACTCCCGTATGCAACATAGAAGACAGGAGCACGAAGTCTAGGCCCAAACATTCATCGCAATTGGCCGGGCCCGAAAATATTCCGCCTACTCCCGGCAACCCCACCCTGAGCAGACTGGCGGCTGCAACCGATATCGGAACGATAGTTAGCATAATAATAATTAATGATATGCGAGCGGTCCCTCTCATATCAGTATTCTCTTAACAACCGCCCGCTCGTCTGGCATGAGCGATCGACATTTCGATTCCCGATATTTTCCCTGATAACTTGAGGAATGTTATTTAGATACTACAATGTTATACATTAATAATATCTAATTTAAATTCTATATTGACTAATCTATCATACCTATGATATTATCGAATTTCATTAAACACATTTTCAGTCTTAAAGCAAATTTAGGCCGTTGCTTGAGAGAAACGGCCTTATAGTTTGATGCGATTCAATGCTTCTGCATCAGTAGTCGTCATATAATCGCACATATTTTTTCTTTTCTGACCCTTTTAAATTTGACCGGCCGATCCGGTTCAGCAGGACAAAATGGGTATGGCTTTAGTGCGTCGTGTTTTACTGTGCTTTGTGTTGATTTTGATCTTTAGGGGCGCTGATTGGGCTAAGTCTCAGAATGTTGTGCCTTATCCAACAGCCACCTATTTCGTTGCTCCGGTATCCGAATCTCCTCAACAACGTTTCGGACTTTCAAATGAAGTCGGCGTAAAAAAATTTTTCAACAGCTTTACTTCTTATCAATTCCCCAACCCGTTTCCGCCGCAGCAAGATCCTTTAAGTCGGTTGGAATTTCCGATAGACCAATGGTTTCTTGGTCTTAAAAGTCGATATAGAGGCAGCTGGTGGTCCATAATCGGGGAGGGTTGGATAAACATATCCGGAGAGAGCGGCCTCAAGATGCAGGATAGTGACTGGGACGATGAGAAAAATCTCTCTCAAAAAACCGTTTTCAGCGAGTCACATTGCAGGTTGAACAGAGGGATTATTCTGGATCTGGCTTCAGGTTTGGGCAATCCTGTTCCGCGCTTTTATAATGCAGTTCCAATGGTCGGACTCAGGTATCAATATTTCTATTTCACCACCCATGACGGAACTCAAACCGCCCTTAACGGATGGCCCGTGGATCTGCCCGGAGACGGGATAGAATTCAAACAGAGCTATTACCACATTTATTTTGGCGGCAATTTTCATACATTTCTCAATTTCGGAATTCCGAGAACACCCATGAGCAGGGTTCGTTTAGATTTCCAATTCGATTACGCTCTGGTTCGTGGAACGAATGAAGACTTGCACCTGCTTCGTGAAGGCAGGAGGGTGACGGAGCAAATTACGAATGGGCATTGTTGGCATCTGTTTACAAGTTTGAGCTTTATATCTTCAAGCAGACTTGCCACAAGAATCGAACTGGATTTGAAGCGGACTTTGACTCACGGTGGGCATCTTTTGACCAACAGTCTGTTCGATTTAAATTTCTCTTTTGATGGGTCGAGAGTCTGGTCGGACCAGTTGTCCGTCTCTGGGATATTTGAAATTGCTCTGTGAGAGGAAGATCTTAGAAATAAGCGGCAAAATCGACCTTGAACATCTTCCATTCCATATCCAATTCCCAGTTCGCAGGCGGTGCAATGGCAAAAGGTGTTGCAGTGGTCGCTGAATCAGAAAATTTAAGATGGCTCCAATCGAAACCCAATTTACAGGCCAGATCGAAACGGTAAATCTGTGGGCGGAATACCAGGACGGCTCCATAAGAGGTATATTTTGAGCCTGCGAGTGGCAAATTGTAATATGCGTCAAAATGGACAGGCATTCCCAGTATAGCGGGCGGCATATACCTAAAATAAAGTCCCCACGTCCAGGGTTTCCCCCCGGTTAGATCGATAGAATTAGGATTGATCAACTTACCTGCTGGCCCTGAGGTGCCGTCTGGATTCTGCACCGTTATGGTGGTCGTGCTGGTGAAAAAGGTCCCGTTGAAGCTGGGGTTGACCAAATATCCGTCTATGGAAGCTCCAAACGTAAGCCATTCATGCTGCACCGCATCCAGATCCAAGCCGATCCTGAAACCGTTCCATCGTAATTTGGCCAACCTATAGTTGAGGCTGTTATTATCAAAATAGTAATAACTGCCTCGGAAGCCGAACCGCCATAGACGCAGGTCCGCGCGAATGTCAATATACGGCGGGCCTTGATCTAGCTGTGAATAGGAGAGTAGATCGTAGTCCCCGCTGCCTCGCGTCAACTTAGCCGAAAATATATTCGCAAAGCCGTACCCGGTCCCTACTTCGCTACGAAATGTATTGGCGATTCCGCACTTGGGCAGGAGAGGCCCACAGAATTTTTCGAGAGTTGTGATCGGCTCAAATGATCCTACAAGTGGGAACGAGATCATCGACCCCACAGAGCCGGCACCACTCTGAGCCGAAGCATAGTCCTGTATCCCGACAACCAAACCCATCACCGGGACAAAACAACACGCGACGGACCTCAAGAATCGCTTCCAATCGGTCCCCATTACGCAGCCCTCAAATAATTACACACAAACTTTTACATTTGTCATTTAATCACAATGTGATGGATCTCGTCAAGCAATTTGCCGATAATAATTGCCTAAATCGCACAAGCCAAATTGAATCCAGCCTCTATTGCGCCCCCAACACGACCTCCTTTATTTGCATCTCCGATCACACGAATATCGATGCCCTTCCCTTCGAGCTTGGCTGCCAGAGACTTCTCAGGCCGAGATCCCATGGCGAGCACTACAGTATCCGCCGGGAGAGTTACGTCGTTTCCTTTGGAATCGGTATACACTACGTTTTCAGAAGATATCTCTTTCATTTTGGCTTGAGTTATAAGATTAACTCCTCGTAATTGTAGCTCTTTCAGAAGCACCCATCGAGTAGTAGGTCCGATATCTTGGCCCAATCTTGGGGCCATTTCGATCACAGTCACCTTTTTCACGCCTTTGAGCATCAATTTTCGCAACACTTCCGGAGTTTCGGCCTCGTGAAGCGTCAAGAAATAAAGCTGCTCCGGTGAAATTGTTCCTTTCTCGGCTAAGAACAACGCGGTTTCCAATCCAACCGAGCCCCCCCCGACTACCACGACATTGGCTCCGGTATGAGCGTGGGCTCGGAGCACGTCCCATGCCTGAACCACGTTGGGCGCTTCGACAGCTTCAATGGGTGGTTTGAATGGGGCCCCCCCGGTCGCCACGACCACGACATCCGGCCGTTCTTCAGCCACAGATTCAGGAGTAACCTCCATTCCAAATCTTAGTTGAACGCTGCCTTTCGATAGCATTGTCATGTAATAGTCCAGCAAATATCGGTAATCCGGTTTCCCCGTTACCTGCGAGAACCATTCGACCTGCCCGCCGATGTGATTCTGCTTTTCACAGAGTATCACCTGATGTCCTCGCTGTGCGGCTGTAATGGCAAATTCACAACCAGCGGGTCCTGCGCCGGCCACAAGAATTTTCTTGGGTTTAGCTGCAGGGCTTACGCCGACTTCGGCTTCTCTGCCCGTTCTCGGATTTATGGCACAGCCAACCGGCTGAAGTTGAAAAACGTGATCAAAGCAATTTTGATTGCAAGCAACGCAGTGGCGAATCTCATCGGCCCTGCCCTCCCGGGCTTTGTTGACGAATTCCGGGTCAGCCAACATTCCGCGGGCGACGCCTACGAGGTCTGCCACATTCTCCCTGAGGATCTCTTCGGCAACAAATGGATCATTAATTCTGTTACAAGCAATCACCGGGACTGTAACTCGTTCTTTGATCCCTTTAGCCAGGTAAGCGTATCCAGCCTGGGGCAAATCCATTGTAATTTGCGGGATTCTGCTTTCGTGCCACCCGCCCGTCACATTGATGCAATCCGCGCCCGCGTCTTGTGCAGCCTCCGCGAATTCTCGGGCTTCCAAATTAGTGTGGCTCCCTGGAACAAAATCATTACCTGCCACGCGCACGATAACTGCTATTTCAGAGCCAGCAACCTTTTTCACTCTTTTTATAGTTTCCACTCCGAACCGCATACGGTTTTTCAGAGGGCCTCCATAATCGTCATCGCGTTTGTTGGTCTTGGGCGACAAGAATTGAGATATGAGGTAACCCGCAGAAGCAAGCACTTCTACCGCGTCGAAACCGGCTTCTTTAGCTCTTCGCGTGGATTGTGCGAAATCCTCTTGCACTCGATCGATCTCTTCCAATGTCATCGCCTTCGTTTGTTGCCGCGTAAAGTAGCTTGTAAACTCCGACGGAGCCAACAGGGGCAGCCCTTTCATGCTGCAAACGGAATAAGCGCCGGCCATGTACAGTTGTACAGCGACTTTTGAATCGGCGTTATGAATAGCATCCGTGAGCCGTCGCAATCCGGGAATGAAGCGATCATCTTTGATGGATAACATCAGGTCCATTCCTGATGCCTCGTCATCGATTTCAGCGCCGCCGATTATTATCAATCCTGTGCCCCCGCGGGCACGCGCAGCGTACATGTTTATGAACTTATCGGTCATTTCACCATTGGGCGTGTAATTAAGGGCCATAGCCGGCATGACAACTCGATTGGACAAATGCGTGGGACCCAGAGTGATTGGTTCGAAAAGTCGCGTGATCACAGAAACCTCCTAATTCTTTTATTCAGATTGGTTACGTCATGCGCCTTTGAATTTCGCGTTTCGCTTCTGCATATACGCAGAAATCGCCTCCATCAAATCTTCCGAGGGCAATATCATGCTCGATCTGGCAGCGGTATAATCCAGAGCCCGATCCAAGGGGGCTTCTTCGCTGTAAAGGAATACCTCCTTTGCACCTTGCACTGCCAAAGGGGCATTGTTCGCAATTTCGAGCGCCATTTCTTCGGCCGCGGCGTCGAGTGTTTCTTTATCGGGATAGACATAATTGACCAGTCCAATAGCTAAGGCTCGATCTGCGTCTATTCGATTGCCACGAAAAGCCATTTCACGAGCATGTGCTCTTCCGACTACCTTCGGTAAGCGTTGAAGTCCGCCGACGTCTGTAATGATCGCGAATTTTGCTTCCGGAAGAGCAAACTTAGCATCTGCGGAGCAGAGCCTAAAATCGCAGCACAGGGCTATTTCTAAACCGGCGCCCAAGCAATTCCCGTGAATTACACCGATGGTCGGCTGACGTAGCCGTTCAAAATCATCATGTATGCCTTGAATATGTTTCAATTCTTCAAAGAATTTAGTCTTCTGGGAAGCGGAAGCCTGGTTGGTAATTGTCGAGAGCACCTGATTTTCGGAGCTCAGGTCAAGTCCCGCTGAAAAGGATTTCCCTGCCCCGTTCAGCAAAATTACCCGAGCCTCACTGTCCTGCTCGGCAGCTTTGGTGGCTTCTCCCAGTGCTTCCCACAATGCCGAATTCATTGCATTAAGCTTCCCAGGCCTATTAAGCGTAATAAAGCCAATATGGCCACGGAGTTCATACGTGACCAGCGCTTCTTTGCCCGTCGCATTTGGATTCATGTTCCATATCTCCTGTTAAACAAACTCAGATTCTCTATCAGTCAATCCGTGTATTAGAGGCGAGGGCAAAGACCCGCCTCTAATGGCGTCTCTCTCAAGAGAGGCTTTTATTTTCAGTTCCAATACATTATGTTCAAGAGACGGCACACGATCCGATTCCGGGCGAGCTGCCTTGAGACATTCCAAAAGCATTTCCTGAAATTGAAGATCCGGCGTTTCGGGCACGGTCTTCAGCAATTTCATTGCCTCATCAGGTTTTTTCATTTCAAGGAGACAGTGTACCCGTTTGAGTACTGAGGACCGAATGCTTTCAGACACCGCATAGTAATACTCGAGGGCCCATGAGCATTTTCCAGTCCCAGCCAGAGTGTCTGCCAAAGCATTGAGAGCCGCGGGTTTTCGATCCAGCATCCCGGCCATGCGATCTATCTCAGCTCTTTTGCCGAGCTTCGCCAGTCGTTGAACAAGATTGAGGAAATGGCCCGGTTTTTTCAAAAGTTCTTGTTGGTCGGAATCACGCAATGTCAAATAATATAAAATCTCATTCTGTTCTTTCAGCAAATCCAAATCCGCGAACGCGAATTGATTTTTGATGCGAAGGTTCTTGAGCTGCTCAACGGTTTCGACCCGTAGCACCTTGAAAACTTTATGTATTTTGGCATGGATTTGCACTTCCTTACTGCGCAATTCTTCCTGATAATAATCTTCGGGAAAAACAAAGAAGAATTGAGCCTCCTCCCCCTCTCTCACTCCAATAAGACCCTGTTCAAAAGCAGGTAGCAAAAGCCCTTTTCCAAGAAGCACATCCCAGTATTTTCCTGATATTCCCGTGAACGGGATCCCGCCGATCCAACTGCGCGAATCGAAAACGACGCGATCCGCGGGACCGGAAGGTTGGTCCGTTTCTTTGAATATGGTAATGCCCGAAACGGTGTCTTTCAGGACGTTGGTATTAGCTTGTGCCTTCTCGCCGGCCTCAAGGAAATGAATCATGAGATCGAATTCCTCGATGGCATTGGAAGCAAGTGCTCCAAGATGGCAGAATGCAGGCTCCTCCTGCAAATCGTCCTCATTCTCAAGAAGAAATTGTATTACATCAAAGATCCGCTGCTTGTAGTAAACGTCCCTTTCTATCTGTTCATTGGCTAAGGTCCAAAGGTTGCGCACTTTTTTTATTTCGGCCTGAGACATGCTTTCCGTTTCATATTGATCCCCCGCGGAGATGTAGGACGGCCTATATCCGGCCACGGGTTTAATACCATAACGCTCGGGGTGTTTCTCATAAATCGATCCGAAGTAGAGCTGCATCTGTTGCGAACCGGAATTGGATTGAATGGGCACCCCTAATGAGCGAACGAATTCGATAGTTCTTCGCGCATCCTCAACGGTCTCACCGGGAAGTCCAAAAATAGAGAAGAGCTCCGCGTCCATGCGCAACGACTGGACCTTTTTCACATTTTCTTTCAGCTGCTCCAGTTGTATTCTCTTATTTGTTTTTTCGAGAATGTCTTCACTTCCTGATTCTAGGCCGAACGCGACAGTATCCGCGCCCGCCTCATGCAATTTTTCTAAAAGGGCCGAATCTACAAAATCCGAACGGGTTTGACACCAGAATGGTGTAGAAATCCCACAATCGATTTTTTTCTGGAGTAGTTCCTCTGTTCTGATTCGGTCTTGGGTAAAGTTTGGGTCAGCGAACCAAAACCTTTCAACTCCCATTTTGGATAGGAATTCCATTTCCGAAAGCACTCTTTCGATTGAGTGGTAGCGGACTTTAGTTTTGCAAATTCTAGGAGTAACGCAAAATCGGCATGTATGAGAGCAGCCTCTGGAAGAAAGCAAAATCGCAGTATTTTTTCCTTCCAGATTCAACACGCCTGTGAGGTAGGGCGACTGGTATAAATCCAAGTCGTTCGGCGGTTCCGGACCAGGTCCCGTGTCGACCAATCGTCCGTTGCACCGGCATGTTATGCCGTTTACGTGCTCGAGAGGTTCTGCGGCAGTTAACAATCGGGCCATTTCGGGCATCACCAGTTCCGCTTCGCCTCGAACCAGCGCGTCCACGTCTTCCAATTCTTTCAGTGCATCGTTAGGAGCAACTATCGCCTGGGGTCCTCCGAGAAGAACGTAAATGCGGCGATGTCTTGATTTGATATATCTGCAAAAGAACCGGATGCGATCCAACGTGCTCTGATATGCTGTAAAACCGATGAACGGCGGATTCAGGCGACGTATCCATTTTTCCAAATTTGCTAAGGAAAGCGGCCGATCACGCAAATCGTCGAGAATTACACCGTTCCACCCATTTTTCTTCATTGAGGCAAGAATATAACCCATGGAAATGGGAATGCTCTCCGACGCTTCATATCCCACTTCATGGTTTACGTTAATAAAGAGAAAAGCCAATCGGATCCTCTAATGTTCAGGGGATATAGCGATTGCCAAAAGTTTTGTCCTATTCGAGGTGGCCTTATACCGTCATTCCGGCGTAAGCCGGAATCCAGTCTTTTCAATACGTTCTGGACCCCGGCTTTCGCCGGGGTGACGGGTCGCGAGAAGGTCATTATTTTTGGAAATTGCTATAAGTAATGCACCATATCACTAAATAAGCCACACGAATAGATAGTTATGTTGACCGGTACGTCAGGAAACTGTTAGACCATTTACGTATGAAAAGAATTAAGAGCCCCTGGTATGAAATCATATGGATGTCCGTTTGGAGCGCCGCTCTTGCGGCCATTATCGGAACCGGCATGTTCGATGCCAGGGAAGCCATAGGATTTATTCTCATTTGGGCTGTATTGGTG
>JBKQRG010000460.1:0-10147 GCA_052144015.1 Desulfomonilaceae bacterium | reverse complement strand
AATGACTGTCAACTATATTATACATAATTACATGCCGACAAAGTCTACTTACGCATGCCGCTTTCCCCAATCTTCGCCAAAGCTTAACCCCTCCCGCCTCTCAAAGATCCGGCAGAAGATCACCACTCGGTAACGTCTCCTCTTTCCCTCCCCAGCTTCATCAAAATAAGGCAAAGGCGGATGTTTGCAGACCCAATTTGGGTACGGTGTCCCCCGAATTGACGTGAAAAGTCCTTGTAAAGCGTGAAAGGGTGGACACATGGGCCCACCCTTACGAGAGAATGGCGAAGTCATATCCGGACGAGCGCTTAGCGTGCCCCGTACTCGACCAGGAGAGTCTTGATTTTATCGAATCCTTTTTCCGTGGCAAACTTCAGAGACGTCTTCCCGTTGAGGGCCTTCCTGCTGGGGTCGGCTCCAGCTTCGAGCAGGCGGTGTACGACGTCCCGATGCCCGTTACTGCATGCCTTCATCAATGCCGTTTCACCCACGTTGTCTTTGTCCGCAATAGTGGCTCCTTGCCCCAACAGGAACGCCACGACGTCCGCATGGCCCGCGGTGGCCGCAGCCATCAGGGCCGTCAAACCCTGCCCACCTTTGAGGTTGACGTCTGCGCCCCCCTCATCGGTAAGCATCTTCACCACGTCAGGATGGCCTCTAGAAGCGGCCCACAGCAAAGCAGTCTGTCCTCGTTTGTTCTTCACATCAACGTCCGCTCCGCGTCCCAATAGGGCTCGGACTACGTGCACGTGGCCCCGCGAGCTCGCGATCATCAAGGCCGTCCAGCCGTCCTTGTTCGAGACTTCGGTGTCGGCTCCCCTCTCCAGGAGCATTCGCGCAACCTCGACCCGTCCCTGTAGCGCGGCCTTCATGATGGCTGTTTCTCCATGCTTTTCTTGTGCCTCGATGTTGGCCCCTCTGTCCAGGAGCACCGCCACGGCTTCAGGATGACCCTGTAACGACGCGAACATCAGGGGGGTGAAGACGCTGCCGGACCGGGGATTCACGGCACTGCCGCTATCCATGAGGATTTTCATGATCTCCAGGTTTCCGGTGCCCGCGGCCGCTCCCAATGGAGTGAGCGCCATGATTTTCGTGGCGGCGTTGGCATCGCTACCCTTGGCCACTAGCAGTTTCACAATTGGCGTGTGCTGGTTCTGACATGCGATGATAAGGGGAGTCTGATCATCATTACCCTTTGCTTTGACGTTCGCCTCTCGTTGGAGGAGAAGCTTGACCATCTCCAGGTGCCCCCTCCGACAGGCCACCATCAGCGGGGTAAAGCCCTTCTTGTCGCGGGAGTCCACCGATGCCTTACGTTCGACAAGCAGTTGCGCTATCTCCGCATGGTTTCCTTCTGAAGAGGCGGCCAATGCTGACGTCCCGTTGTTGTCCACCACCTTCGGGTCCGCGCCTCGCTCGAGGAGCAAGCGCACCACATCAAGATGGCCTGCCTTGCTCGCAGCGATCAGTGGACTGTCCCCATGCCTACCCCTGGCATTGACGCTTGCTCCCCTGCCAAGCAGCAGGTCGGCTATTGCCTCTCGGCCTAGTCGTGACGCGTAGACCAGTGCAGTGTCCTGATCTCTTCCCGGGGCATTCACATTTACCTTTTCGCCCAGGAGGTCCTCTACCTGACGAGAGTCATTCCTTTTCACCGCTTCCATCAATTCCCAGATCTTGTCGTCTGATACTCTCCTCTCAGCTTCCTGCCTCACCTGAGCCCTCACGATGGGGCCGGCAAGAAGGATCAAGGCACCACATAAGCCGACCACGCCTCGGATCAAACTTGAGGTTTTGCGTTCATGGCTCGCCATATCAAACCTTCCTCACAGATTTCTGATTCAACCGAAGGACCTCAAACGGACAGGTCCGCGCAGACACCGGGTTGAGACGGCCAAGGCTGGCGCTGACTTCGTCCCCGGGGTACGACACACGATGAACCGAACAACGACTTAATCAGCCAGTGCTTATCGTACGGGACCTATTCTTTTGCACCGTAGTTCCTCAGCAGGTCCTTGACCTTGGCGTGACCATTCTCAGTAGCCCAACTCAGGGCTGTCTTCTGATCATTGGACTTGGCCCGCGCGTCGGCATCGCGTTCCAGAAGCACCTGGACCACGTCTACATGACCTTGTCGTGCGGCTTTGATCAGCGCAGTCTCTCCTTTGCCGTCTTTCGTGTTGATTCCAACTTCTTCCTTGGCCAGCAGGTGCTTGACGATTTCCGTGGAGCCTTGCTCTGCCGCCTCCGTGAGTGCAGTTTTTCCGTCTTGATCCCGAATGGTGATGTTCGCCCCTCGGTCGATCAGGAGTTTCACCATGTCTACGTGACTCTTAGAAGCGGCCATGATTAGCGGAGTCTGGCCGGTATTGTGCCTCGCGTTAATATCCGCCCCGGCGTCAAGCACTAGTTTCGCTGCTTCCTGATGACCTCTGAAAGCCGCGGCCATCAAGGGGGTCCTCCCGTACTTGGTCGGGAAATCGACGGATATGCCGTTCTTCAACAAGATCTTCACCACTTCCAGTCGCCCTTGCCAAGCTGCCTTTAGCAGGGCGTTTTCCCGGTCGTTGTCGGCGATTTTGATGTCAGCCCCTTTGTCCAGGAGTAGCTGCACGATTTCCGGATGGCCCCACCACGCAGCGGCCAGCAGAGCACTGTTTCCAGACTTGCTCCTCGCGTTTGCGTCTGCTCCTTTAGCGAGGAGTGCTTCGGCTACTTCCCTGGGCCCTTTCCAGCACGCGTTCATTAGTGCGTCGTAGCCTTCCTGATCTTTGGCATTTACGTCCGCGCCCTTTTCCAGAAGCACCTTTACTGCCTCGAGACGGCCTTCGCGGGCAGCTTTCTTCAAGGCCGATTCCTGGGTTTTATCTCTCGCGTTGACGTCAGCCCCCTTCTCAAGCAAGATTGTCAAAACTTCCGTGTGGCCTTTGTCTGCGGCTCGCATCAGGGCGGTGTGCCCGGCCTTGGTCTTGTGCTTTACATCCGCCCGTTTTTCCAGGAGCGCTTTGACAACGTCCACACGATTGTTCGCCGAGGCAAGGGTCAGCGCGTCATCTCCTTCCTTGGTCGTCGCGGACAGGTCGGCTCCCTTATCCAGGAGCAACTGAACAACCTCCTCGCGTCCAGTAGACGCAGCCTGGATGAGAGCTGTAAGGCCTCCCTTATTCTTCGCGTTGATGTCTGCACCTTTCTCAAGGAGAACCCCAGCGACCTCCACGTGGCCGGCTCCTGCCGCAACGATCAGGGGGGTTGCCTGGTCTTTGTCTTTCCCGTCCACCGCTGCGCCTTTGTCGATGAGGAGTTGCACAATCTCAACGTTTCCGGTCCGAGCCGCTGCAATCAGTGCCGTGTCCTGGTCCCTGCCCTTGGCATTCACGTCAATGCCTTCACGCAACAGGCTTTCCACCTCATCCCAATTGCCGCGCTTCACCGCCTGTATCAGGTCCCAGACCTTGTCCTTGTCGGATACCTTGCCGGTAGTTGCCCCCGGGCCGGCCTTGCCGCCTGATTCCTTACCCGGGGTCTGTGAACATGCCGGCTGCGCCACAAATAGGGCCGATCCACAAACAATCACGAGAGCGCAAGCAACAGCGCCCCACACCACGAAATCGAACTTCTTCATCGTCCACCTCCGCATATGAGACTGCACCATCGAATAAGCCTGGATTATGACCCCGTTTCGCCATTTTGGGGGAAGTTTGGGCCGGAATTGGGTCTTGGCAGTGTCGCCCTGACACCCAATAAGCCCCCGGATGATTCCTCACAAAACAAGAACTGAGCAAAACCGTCGTGACGTTGATGAAATAGCCTATATTCCCCCGATTGCGGAGCGTACCTCACCCTCAGTCACCGCGTCAACCAAAATTCGGTTGGCCCTCACCCGAAGACAGTCTAGTACTATCGAGCCAAGGGGAAGAGGTCCCTGAAGTTTTGAATCTTTTGAATTCCGGTTCGCTTGGTTCCCTGGAAGGATGGGTCACGGAAACGCAAGAAGTGTGCTAAATTGTGTCAGTGAGCACTGCCGGGTATTGTTCAGCGGTTTACTCAAGGATGTTTCCAATTTGTTACCTTTTATTTGAACCGGATGGTATCCAAATGAACTAGATCGGATCATCGCGTATTGAAATCACTAAGGGTTTCAGTCAAGGCATTTGATTTATTGAGGCGTGTTTTGCCTTCACACGGCAGTGGTCGTCAAAATCTTAACTCATCTTAGTTGCCCAAGCGCACAGGAGACTTCTTCATTCTTGTGCCCAGATCACCCCGCGAAATTATCAACACTGGCCTGGACCTGAATTTATCATGAAGCCAAATCTAACGCCAACCGCTCTGGTTGAGCTCAAACTCCCTCAAACAGAGAACATGTCTCAGAGAGGTTGAAAGACGCTGAGAATTGACCCTGGTGCATCTGGCCCCATTCTGTGAACAGGTATTTCAAGCAAAATTCTCCACCGGATTTTCTCAGAGATTCTTCTAAGAGTGGTAGTTTCGCGTGATCCCGGTAAAATCCTGTTTTCCGGCGGCGCATCGTGAGGCTGCCATAGATTTGCACTACCGATGCGCTCTATGGTCTTTGAAAATTTTTGATAGATGTGCCTGAAGGCAGGCTGACGGCGCGGCATAGCGCCAAAATCAGCCCCGGAATGATGGTAACGGGGTAAGAAGTTAGGCTTGGCGAGACTATCTAACAAATTTAGAGAGAGAAAAAAAGTGAAGAGAACGGGGCAGTTTATCCGCTAATAATGCCAAATTGAAATGAACCCCGGGAAAGAATTTCGGGCCAGGAAATTAGGAGCGCGAGTGCCTTGTTTACCTGGAGATTGCGATTATGCGGCGCTCCGATCTAGAGGCTCTCTTGACTGTAAGCGACGAGTGCTCATTATTTGAATGACTTGATGTTCATAGCTTGATCCTTTTGCCGGCATGTCACAACACCTCCTAGATAGGTTGTGGCTAGACGCCAGGCGGGGAATTCATCCTTCTCTACCTGGCGTTGTCGCGTTCTAGTCATCAACCAGCGATTACCGGATCCGTTTCCCAGTTCTCGATAGGTTGGACGTGGCTTCACAGAATGCACGCTGCGCGCTTTTCCAGCCGCGGTAGGGGAAAACTACCTGGAAGGCTCGAAGGTCGCTGAAAATTGATTTGAGTTAATTGCATTGGTGAATTCGTCCACGACATTGAACAGCGGCCATTCATAGTCGGCAGTATAAGAAGCAATGGATTTGAGATTTTCTGGCAAATTTTCCGAAAAATCCGAAATTACGTCTTTGATTGGCTGAACAGAAATTCCTTCCCTTTCTGCAATCTCTTCCTGAGTGTAGCAGGCCACTCATAGTCCGCGGCGTGAGACGCATCAGTTTTATGATTTTCGGCAAGGTTGCCAAAATTCATGTTTTCATCAATTAGCTTTGCCCGGAATTTTTAGCCACGCACGCGATGGATAGGATTCTCCGAGGCCATAAGTGCTTAATGTCTGACTATGGTACACAGAAACCCACTACACGTCTAACTTAACAAGTGGTAGATATTTTGGGGAAGGTCCAATCTCAACGTCAAGACTCTCCACTAAAAATTCCCAATTCCGCTTCCCATTTTCGCTGACGACGAACAGTCGAAGATAAATGAAGTGTAATATTCATAAGATGAGTCAGCTTAATGTCTCTATTCTAGATAATGATGTTAAGTTATGAAAAAATAATTCTATTTTTTACTTGACAAAACATTCAACCTATTATTAATGCAATTTCCAACATTTTGAGCTGGGAGGAAGGGTATGTTGAGAAGAATACCTGTTACGCCATTGGTTTATATAGCTATTTTGTTGACAACCCTCTTTGCAGACGGCTCCTGGGCCGCTGCGCCTGACGAATCCATGGAGATACTGCTCAAACCCAACCCCACGAGCAGCTCTCCCATACCTGATGTAAATAAGGCCAAGCCGCGGGACAGTCACCGAACAAAGCGGGCAGCCGTGTACGGCCCGGTACTGCCTTTCGTTCCACCTCCGGCAATGGCTTGCGTTCCGCCGCCGCCGGTTGTTTACGGACCAAGCCCTGCAGCCATTTTTCCTCTACCACCTGTCAGCAAGGTCAAGGCAGGCTGGGTGGGATTTCCTGTGATACCGGATTGCATTCTTCCCACTCCGGCAATGGGCCAGTGGGAAATGGAAGCAGGGGTAATATTTGCTCGCCTCAGGGGCAAAGTCACGTGTAACCCTAATGCATATACCACCGGCTACGGTTCGGGGTTGTGCTCCTTACTGTACTATACCGGTGGATACACCTATGGCCAGGATATTGATTTCACAGGTTTCCTGGGATTACCCGTGCATCAGACAGTTGGGACATTCAGCGCTCGTTACCAGTTTCGACCGAACTGGGGATTCCGTTACTCGTTCCTGGGTTTCGAGGCCAACAGTAGCGGTCCGGGTGATTCGTGGGTCTACACGGGTTACGGGATGAACACCAAGTGGAATCATTATTATCATCGCTTCGGACTCATCTATGATGCGGTTCGGAACTGCAAAGCCAGGCTGAGCGTGTTCGCCGACTGGGTCCACACTGACGATACTATCACGATTAATAGTAGCGTCTACACTAGTTATTATGGCACGCCAAAGTGGGGCAAGAACGGCGATTCCATGATTGCAGGATTGGAATTGCAGCGTTGCATAAGGGCCTTTGCCAATGGAGGCACCTTATCACTGGACTGCCGGGCTGGTGGCATATTCCTGGATAACGTCGAAGGTTCAGACCTTGAGGCAGGAGCACGTTACTCTATCCCCCTCAACTGTGGACGGTCGGGCTACGTTAAGGGTGGTTACCGAGTAGTGGATATAAAGAAGTCACAGAGCGACTTTGCTTTTAACCAAGCTTTAGAAGGCGGATTCATGTCATTCGGTTTCATATTCTGATTTGGATTGCCGTTTGGGCCGGTGAATGAAAGGGAAAGCTCTGTTAACCCCGGACTTCTCCAAGAGAATGCCTGATGAGAACACTGTGAGTTCCCGGAAAGCGTTCGCTGTGCACTGAAAGTTATCTTTCAATTATCACCGGCCATTATTTTTGGTGAGCCCGACCGTCCGAAGGCGTCTCCCAGCTCCTTTCCCACGGTCGGGTTTCTTTCTTTGCACGCCGCGGTCCGGGCAAAACTATCGGGGCAGAAGTGAATCAGTCATATCGGCAACCGTATAAACCACCACGCGTTCTTTTCAAGCATCACGTTGTTTGCAGATTCGTAATGATCGTCTACTGAGCAATGTGATCCATCAATAGCGTGATGTCGCACGTGTATGCGGATAACATTGAGGAATATATGAACGTGTCAAAAATTGTCAGTTTTCCCACTATCGCGGGGAGATTGATGATTCGAAGGGAGGCGAAAAAAAACGGTGCAAGCACATCGTACGAAGGCGCCAAATACAGGCAGCTTGGGGGCGATATATTGAAATGGAGCGCGGAAGTCAACTCAAAAAAACCGGCGCACCCGCGCCGGAAACAGAGAGTCACAAGGAATGGAAATTTGACGGCTCCGCGGTTGCGGAGCGTAACGAATTTAATATGAATCAGAAAAGGGTGTCAACTTCCGGTCCCTGGCCGCATGATTTTCCATCATACAACCGTGCCTTTTTGGGGCTGTGCCCATTTTGTGCCCATGGGTTGTGCTAAGTGCTGACTTGTTGTGCTTCGATGCTACGGAAGGCCGACATAACCAATTGATATTGTTATGTGCTTAGAGTCTGTTAACCACTAGGTTGTAGGTTCGAGTCCTGCCGGGCGTGCCAAAAAAGATTACGGTCAGCTAAATCTCCAGCTCAAAGGCAGCGGTTTGTTGCATGGCGGTGCTCGCCGAACCAAAAAAATTAATCACGTAGCAATGACTCCTATGTTATAATTATGCTCACTACGGGGGAGTGCAGCGCGCGTGCGAAATCCTATAACACGCTGAATACTGAAGAACATACGCAATCCATACGACCGAGGGAGGGCTCCAGCAACATCGGATGTTTCCTGTCATCCGGAGGCCAGACTGTAGAACGGCCTTGTCTGAAACATATGAGTAACAGTTAGAAGACTGTGACCGTGTCCTAGCAGTCGCGGAGTTATTCACGATGGAACAGATCTCATCGAATCGGGTTGGCAGTAGCTACGGGGATGCGCTTTTGGTTTTTGCATGAAGGGCAGCTTTCATGGAACGCCAAAGATCTTTCACGATGCCGAGCCACCGATAACGCTAATGTCGTAAAACTATCGTCAGTAGGTTTGCTGCGGGGTCTTGCGTAGCCGGGTGTTATAGACCGAAAGCGGCTTGGGGGAATGTCAAATGGAATGGCTGATCCTGATATTGGTTGTTCTAATACCTCCCATTCTTATCGCGAGGTTCTTTCTGTGGACGCATAATCGTTTGAGTCAGGGAGCGAGACGCTCCTTAATCTATATGGCAAGTTTTGCGGTGTGGTTCGGAGCTTGCTCAGTCTTCCTCACTGGACTAAGACTCACGTTTTCTACTCGTAATTTGTCACGTTTGGAAGGGGAGCTTCACCTTCCCGAGTTTCCGTTGCGTGATGCTGGCGCTTCCTCGCGCGTGACGATTCCACTTCGGAGACTTTTGGTATCATCTCGTTTTTCGGATTATTGGCATCCACACCACGACTACATATCTGCAGAAAAATTTCGCGAACTGCTTGATCAGTCGCACCCACTACTATTGCATGCGGACGCTCTGCTCCGATCTGCTCTGGCTCGGGCCGGGCAGTACGAAGCCAGCTACTACTCAGTGCCTGATGGATTCGCGCTTGTCTCGCGGCTTGAGCAAATCGACGAGGATGGCAGCCCCATGTACACATCGCGATGGGATCTGGAGAAAAGGCACATTGGCTCCTTCTCCGTGTCCGAATACCTCTTCGCCTTGTTTAAAGCGCCTCCAGGCTACTACCGACTTGCAGTGTTCGTAATTACTCCTCATTCCTTCAACCAGTCCAAACGGACTGTTCCAAGGGACGTGGCGGAGGCTTGGCTAAGATGCGGGGGCAATGCACTGCCTCCCGAAGTGGCTCTTCAACCCTATACAGAGCTATTCATCTGCACAGTATTGATTTATGAGTTCGAAAAGTACGACACTCTGAAAGAGCCCATTACGAGAGTACCTGGTCGACTACCCGTCATGGCGCATCTTGAGAAGTCCGGGTGGGGGAGATTCCTGCGATGATACTAACCATGACTACCTGCAAGCACCGACTGGCAGCACTCTGGTTTGGAGTCGCTGGTGTGTTATTCTTTATTTTACTTTTCCAAACCATCCTTGGTCGATTTGGTACAAGAGCCTCGGATGCCTGGAATTGGTGGCTACCGACGATAATGCCGACTCTTTCGCTGGTTATCGGGGTTCTTGTTAAGGATGCACTGACTAATGTCATGAGCGACATGAAAGTTGACAGCTTCCTCTTTTGGCTAACGTTCGGCATTTCGGCAGCGTACTTGACCGCCGTCCTGTCGCTCTTCCTATTCCAGCCATTCACGGAGGTTGGGCCTTTCGAGCTGATGGGTCAGTCCAAGCTCTGGTTAAGCCCGTTTCAATGGCTCGTCGCTGGCTCGATGGGCGCTTTTTTTGTGAACGCACCCCCACAAAAAGGGAAGGACGTAAAGAGTAAATCTAAACAAGCGACTCCCGCCAGGGGGTCTGACGCCAAACAGGGCAAAGGTGCCAGCGAAGAATTGACGACATAAAGCCCGGTGATTACGTCAGCAAGTATTCTCATGTTGCCGATATACAGTCCTACGTCCTGTTTCCCTCCAGTCATCCGTCAAACCAAAGATTACTAGGAGGACGTAGTTAATTCATCCGTTGTTGACGATTTGAAGCATTTTGTTGTGTCAATTTTGTGTCAATCGGTTATGCGCCGTTGTCACTTATTCTGCATTTTGGAAAGGTCGGCCTGATATAAGCAGTTGATTTTACAATGGAGCTGGCCTCTTTTTATGAATGGCATTCAAGAGGTCGTCGGTTCGATCCCGTCCAGCTTCACCAGTAAATGAGAACAATACCGCCAGGTTAGTCTAAACCATCCTGGTGGTTTCGTTTTTCCGAGAAATAATTGTCAGAATGCTGTCCGTGCCCCCCGGTAAAAACCGGCGGAAATAAA
>JBKQRG010000459.1:0-19834 GCA_052144015.1 Desulfomonilaceae bacterium | reverse complement strand
CGAAGCCGAAGTAATTTCTTTGACAGCTCCAGGGAGCTAGCGATCTGAAGGGAAACAAGGCGCTGTCATGAATTTGGAGACGGATCCCCGGGGTTCATTCCGCAGATTACCCCGGGGAACTTCCACGTATATCTTAACTGAGATATCCACACCTTAACAAATTCTTGCTCTTCTCAAATGAATCCCTGAATTGGGGGGGCCAGAGGGAGGGTAAGCCGCGTGAAGCGGCCGGGCTTCGGGTTAAGATTTCACAATCTGAGTTCATAAGAACTTCATTGTTCATCTGAACTGAAGGCCCAAACTATTCTGAGCATTTGCGGTCCTTTTGCCACCAAAGAAGAGCCTTAAAGGCCGAATGAAAGAACGCCGCCGATGCCGTCCTTATGATGACCCATGGATGGCCAGCTCAAATATAACCCAGATCCTTCAGTCGCGCCTTGATGATCTGTTCCTCTTCTTGAGTGTAACCTTGCCCGGCGGAAGGTCTGAGGTACCGGTCCTCAGAGCTGCCGGTCTTCGGTACAAGGCTGGAGAATTCCGGGTTGATAACCCCCTCATTTGGATCCAGATTTATTACTTTTCCAGTCATTTCTGCGGGCGCTGACAATCCGAACTCGTGAAGTACTGTTGGGGTGATATCGAGACAGGAAGCGTCTCCGATATACTTAGCAATTCTTCTTCCCTTACGAAGATCAGCAATTCTGGAGGCTATAAGAATACCTTCGGGGTCATGGTTGGCATCGTCTGGTCCAGTGTCGTTTCCGGACCGATGAAGGGTGCCGCTGCCCACGGACCCAATGGAACGTCGAGAGAGTCCATCGAAATAGACCAAAAGATCCGGCGGACAATTCCGGCAACACTGGTAAATTTGTTCCGGTTTGTAAATCCGGTTTTCCATGGGGTTGCCGTTTTCATCAGGAATCGCTGCAATACAAGTGATCAATTCGTTGCGAAGAGATTCATAATCAGAAGTAGAGACAATTCCCTGCGGTTCTCGACCTTGAACATTGATAAAAATTCGTGCGTAATAGCCGCCATCGCTCCACGCTCGGGAACGCGACCAGTCGATCATCTCAGGACTCAGCCGGCATTCTGAGTCCAGTCCATTTCGAAGCACCAAATATCCGTGCTTGATCAACCATTCGTTAATACAGATACCGCCGTGAGAAGTTCGGGCTCCATGATCCGATAGCACGAGCACTGTGGTATTGTCGTCAAGCAGAGCCAGGAGGGATCCCAAACAAGAATCAAGGTAAATATAGAAATTGGACATAACATTTTCGTATTCATTTCCCGCCTGATAAAGACGATGATCCGGGGCAAAGTATTTCCAGAATCCGTGATGGATCCGATCCGGGGCCATTTCAACCATCATAAAAAAATCCCACGGTTTGTGGATCAGAAAGTCGGAAGCTATGCGAAATCGTCGCTGAACCATGGTGTATATGTTGTCGAGCAATCCCTGCTTGTCGTCTGTCCTGAACCCGGCTACATCCGGTAAATAGTCGCCTCTGGCAATTTTCGCCAGCTCCTTACTAATTTCGGCCGGGTGGGTGAAAACTGAGCCGTCGGGCGCCGGGAATCCGCAAACAGTGATCCCATTGTGGGGACTCGGAGGATATGTCTGAGGAATGCCCAACAAGATCGAAGACCGGCCGGTCTGCTCTATGTAATCCCATACACGTGAAGCCTGGACATCCGAAGAAGTGACTATAGACATCTCCTCGTAATCAAAGTTCTTTCTGTTCCGAAAACCATAAATACCCAGCTCGCCCGGGTCTTTGCCTGTCGTAATAGTGGCCCATGCCGGAACGGTGATCGGCGGATCCGTTGAGCGTAATGGACCCCAGATACCATGCTCGGTTAAAGCTCGCATATTGGGTAAATTCCTGGAAATTTCTCCAAATACTAACGAAGGCGGAACTCCATCCAATCCTATGACCGCGACCTTTTGTTTCCCCTTTTTGGGGAGAACCTTGTTTATGGCAGGTTCAACAAATAAATCCGGATAAAGGCTTCCCAAAAAAGACAAGATGATTTTCAAAGACTCTTCCGGAGTCTGTTCCCCCGTTGGGACCACAAGATCAGCCGCTTCAGGTGGCTCAAAGGGAGATGATATGCCGGTAAATTCAGGTATTTCACCCATTCGAGCGCGACGATATAGGCCTTTCGGATCGCGGCGTTCACAAATTTCAAGAGAACAATCAAGGTAGATTTCCACAAACTGTCCCGGTTCAAAAATTTCGCGCAAAGATTTCCGAATCTCTTCCAACGGAGTAATAAATGCTGAAAGGACCGTGTGGCCAGCGCCGCAAAGAATTTTTGCCACTTCGCCGGCTCGGCGGATATTTTCAACCCTGTCCTTGGTTGAAAAACCCAAATCGCTGTTCAAGCCTTTCCGCAGGATATCGCCGTCAAGGACCACTACGGGGATGCCCCGAGATTCCAAAACAATTTTCAGCATCCCGGTCAGGGCGGATTTTCCGGAAGCGGAAAGGCCGGTGAACCAGATCGTTTTACCACTAGGCACGTTAATAACCTCTTTCAGATGGATGTATATTGGAAATTATAGCATAAGTATGAGTTGCAATATCGCCGCTATTATAATCCTCCTGCCGCCCCGTTTAGGAAAGGGATCTTAATTCTCCCTTGATTTTTTGTTCTACATAACTCGTGGAATGATGTCAGCGAGATACGCGGGGTATTGCGCTTTCCCTCACCCCGAACTATAACAAAATACTTGCGGGGTGTAGCGCAGCCTGGTTAGCGCGCGTGCCTTGGGAGCACGAGGTCGCCGGTTCGAATCCGGCCACCCCGACCATTTTGCGACAATCAGTGACGCATGGGTGCGATTACACGGGCCAAACTTCCAATCCGACATGGCAATGCGAGCGAAGCAATCTCCTTGCTTGGAGATTGCTTCTTCTTTTCACTGCTCGGATAATAGGCCAAACTGCCGCATATCCATTGACTCGGGGATCCAAGTCCTCACAAATATTTCAGATAAGGGCGATGACTTATGAAGATTAGCAGCCGGTGGGCAATTGGTTTTCTTTCCGTTTTATTTCTCCTGTGCGTACTTGGCACCGCTGCCCCATTTGCAGGTGCTGGGGAGCCTCTCAAGCTCACGATTTTACATATGAACGATCCCCACGCGCATTATGAACCGTATCAAGATACAGACACCAAAGAAATGATTGGGGGATTCGCGAAAGCTCAGACGGTCATCAAAGAGGTGTTGGCATCCAACCAGGCTGAAGGCCGAGAGACGCTTATTTTCCTGGCCGGCGATCTATTGATGGGCACACCTTTCTCCACAGCTTTTAAAGGTCAGCTGGGTGTCAAGCTCATGAACAAAATGAAATTCACCGCCATGACAGTCGGGAATCATGAATTCGATTATGGGCTGGAGAATCTGTTGAAGATGCTCAGACCGAAGATGGAATTTCCACTGCTCAGCGCCAACACTACATCGGATTCAGGTGAATACCTCTTTGATCGGGTTATGCAAAAGAAATTTTCGGAGTCAAAAACCAAAGCAGTGATCTTGGGATTAACAACCGCTCAGACAGCAATAACAACCCATCCTAAAAATGTGAAAGGGCTGGTTTTTAACGATCCAATAAAAACAGCTTCCGATCTTCTGAAAGAAGTGGAGAAAGATGATCTGGTCATTGCGCTGACACATATCGGGGTGGATGAGGACAAAAGGTTGGCACAGACCTGCCCTAGAATAAATGTGGTCATCGGTGGACACAGTCATACCGCGCTTTTTGAGCCGCTTCGTGTTGGGGACACTGTAATCTGCCAAGCCGGTGCATATGCCAAATATCTGGGCCGGCTTGACCTGGAAGTGAGCGAAGGAAAGGTAACCAATTACAGCGGCCAGCTGATTTTGCTTGGCCCCGAGGTGAAAGAGGATGAAGAGATCAAATCCATTATAGATGCCCACAAGAAACTCATGGACGATCGACTCAACGAAGTTATCGGTCGCACCGAGATATTTCTCGATGGAACCAGAAGCAGTATCAGATCAGGGCAAAATACTAACCTGGGTAGACTCATCGCATACAATATGGCTTCCGGTTCCGGATCTGATGTTGCCATGTTCAATGGCGGCTCCATAAGGGATAGTTTAAAGGAGGGGAATATTACTTTGAACGATGTTTATACAGTGCTGCCGTTCCCCAACACAGTTGTAACGATGGCTCTTAGAGGAAAGGACCTGACAGCAGCTCTCGAAAAAAGCGCGGAGCTGGAGCAAGGCAGCGGTGGAAAGCTCCAGACCTTCGGAATCCGATATAGAATGGAAAATGAGCACGTGAAAATCGAAGATATTCGGGGCAAAGGCTTCGCCCCGGAAGCAACTTACACGGCAGCGATTAACGATTTTCTGGCTGCTGGCGGCGATGGTTACGCGGTTTTTAAAGAGAGAGGAAAGAATTGTTACGATTCCTCGCTGCTGGTAAGCGATCTCTTAATTGATTTCGTCAAATCGAAGAAGGTTATTAATACGGAGACGCTTGAAAGCATACGGTGAGTAATAATTTGGGGTTTTTCGTAGTCTGATTCCACCTTGACCTTTTTCCCGAACTCGTTGATAAAAAATGGCGGAGGACGAACCATTGCCACCGGTGCGAGTCGTATTCTACCAAGAGGAGGAGAAAGTTCCTACGCAAGAGTGGCTCGACAAACGATCCAAGGACGAACAAGACGCCTGTTATGAGCGGCTTGAGCTATTGCGAGACTATGGATATGAAATCTGGTTCCCTGCCGCAGAACATCTTGAAGATGGAATTTGGGAACTTCGAGCGCGTGTCAGGAAAGTCCGGCTGCGTATGTTGTATTTCTTTCATGAAAGGGAGACCGCGGTGGTAACTCATGGATTTCATAAGGACAGTCAAAAGGTTCCTCCTATTGAGATCAGGAGAGCCAAGCAGAAACGGATGAGATTCCAGGAAAATCCGGAATCTCACAGCTTTCATTGGGAGCCGGAAAATGAGTGAGAAAAGACTTAGTACCGATGCAGTTGAGTGGGCGTACCGCAGGTATATCAAGAATGATCCCAAACGAGTTGCGCACGTCGAACTCCTCCGCGAACAATCCGCTGTCTCTCAGCAAATTTACGACATACGTAAGAAACTCCGCATGACCAGAGAAGACCTCGCTGAATTTTCCGGTCTGACAGCGGAGACCATCGAAGATCTAGAGGAAACCGATTACGACGGTGATTGGGATGAAGCAATAGAAAAAATTAACAGCGCATTCCATCATTGGTTTACAGGAGTGATCCTTCCCGCGGCTCAGATGAAGCCGGATGATTATTCAATCAAGGCCGCGAGCGCCTGACGTCAAAGTAACTTCCTAATAGTTTTCTTCTTGGCTTTCCAGGCGATGAGAGTCGAGGATGAATATCCATGAGAGGACGGCTATCACCCTTTCAGTCCTCGAGTCGAATTCGGCCTCACAAGGCTCCATGTGTTCGGCCACTACCTCTTAGACATAAAGCACATTGGCCTCCCCCTCTCTTACAGCATGGCAGTATCTCGTGTCTTTCCCCTTAGAATATCGCACTGTTTCTTTGATAGTCTGCTGTTTCTTTCGGCTCACTTTGAAGACAACCACACGCGCAGCTTTTTGGGCAAGGAGGTGTGGTCTTAACGTTAAGTCAAGGAATGCACGCATCCAGGATCAGTCTTTTGGTCAAACGATTGTCAGACGGTCGCAACGAAGAACTCAGTCCCTATGTTTTTCAAATTCTTCCATCCGCTCTTTTATTGTCTTTTCGAAGCCTCTATTTGTCGGATGATAAAAGCGTTTTCCTCTTATTTCTTTCGGAAGGTGTTCCTGTTCCACTTTCGCGTCAGGAAAGTCGTGAGCGTATTTGTATCCTTTGCCGTATCCGAGTTTCTTCATCAGACCCGTTGGCGCATTGCGGATATTTAATGGAACGGGTAGGTGGCCCGAGCGGGCAATCTCTTCTTTGACAGCTATGTATGAAAGTTCGAGAGAGTTGGACTTAGGCGATGTAGCTAGAAAAACAACGGCCTGGGCCAGAGCAAGTGCACATTCCGGCAGCCCGACGAACCGGCACGCCTGATAAGCCGCTGTCGCTTGTTCCAAGGCACGTGGAGATGCTAATCCCACGTCTTCGCTAGCAAATCGAATGAGCCGTCTGGCAATGTAGAGAGGATCTTCACCCGCCTCTATCATTCTGCCCATCCAGTAAAGCCCCGCGTCAGGATCGCTGTCACGTAGAGATTTGTGCAAAGCGCTGATCAGATTATAGTGTTCTTCACCGGTCTTGTCATAGAGCAGACTTCGTTTTTGAACTGAGTTTCTAATGATATCGCCGCTGATTTTTCCTTGATGGTGTTCATGTGCTTCAATAGCGGCCACCTCGAGTATGTTCAAAGCTGTTCTGGCGTCACCGACAGCGAGCGAAATAACTAAGCTTTCCGCCTCCTCATCCAACTCGACGTGCAGTTTTCCCAATCCATGTTCGGGATCTTGCAATGCTCGATGAATAATCGTTTGCATCGCATTGGTGTCCAGCGCCTTAAGGACGAACACCCGTAATCTGGACAGCAGGGCGGAATTTATTTCAAAGCTCGGGTTTTCCGTAGTAGCGCCGATGAGTACGATCGTGCCGTTTTCCACATGAGGAAGTAGATAATCTTGCTGTGATTTGTTGAATCTATGAATTTCGTCAAGAAATAGAATGGTCCGCAATCCGGATGCATCGAGATCTTCCCGCGCTCTTGCAGCCACTTCCTTGATTTCTTTAACACCTGCTGTTACCGCCGAATAAGGCACAAATTTGGAATGAGATCTCTCCGCTATAATTCTGGCCAGGGTTGTTTTTCCCGTACCGGGCGGGCCCCAAAAGAGCATCGAGAAGCAGCGATCTTCCTCAATAGCTCGACGCAGGATCTTCCCAGGGCCTATCAGCTCCTCCTGGCCCAAAAATTGATCCAGATCCCTGGGACGTATTCTGTCCGCCAGAGGCCTCTGCGACTCAAAACCGGATATTGTTCTTGAATCTTTCATGAGACAGCCATTTTTTCAAATTTCACAGTAACTTAATCTCTAACTACAGGCAAGCCGTGTCGTTCGCGAAGGAGCAAATCTTCCTCCGTAAAATCCCATAATTTGGGAGACATACTGCATCCCTGCAATTTTCCATCGACCTATCCACCTTAAGACCAAGTGTAATGCTGTTCGAAAACATTCCTCTTTTCCGCGATCTCGGCCTTTTCTGAGGTGAAATCTCACCTGTTTTTTGCCGCATTTATCTGTATCTTTGGCTATTTCCCTGGATTTTGGCGGCTATTCGTGGTACTTAATGCGACGACTTCCAGATAATCGAATAATTTGAGGAATTGTATGCAACGTATCGGACTGGTCTTAAAACGTGACGAGCAGGCCGTCATTCTGGGTGAGAGAATCTATAGATTTTTGAAGCAAGCTGGTAAAGACGTCCTGCTGGAGAACTCATGCAAAGAATTGGCTGACAAATGGGACGTGGGCTCCTCCGAAAAACTCACAGACGAGGTTGATTTTCTGGTGGTTTTAGGTGGAGACGGCACAATCCTCAGGGCAGCTTCCCTACTGAATTCAAAATCAATCCCGGTCCTCGGGATCAATTTGGGCCGCGTGGGATTCATGGCCGAAATCTCGCCCGACGAGGCGATTTCAGAGCTGCAATCGGTACTGGACGGCACGGCCCTATTTGTAAGGAGAATGCTGCTGGAAGTGACCTTGCCTGACGGCAAGACTGCTCGAGTACTTAATGACGTAGTAATCCACTGGGCAGGAATCGCACGCCTGATTGATTTGGGTATTCGGTTCGGCAACGCAAAAGAGCTGGAGCTGAGGGCTGATGGGCTGATAGTGGCCACGCCCACAGGTTCGAGTGCCTATTCGTTTGCCGCCAGCGGTCCACTTATACACCCGGATTTTGAAGGTATTCTCTTAACTCCAATTTGTCCATATGCTGGTCTTAAGAGACCCCTCATAATACCGGCGGATACGGAAACTCAACTGATATTGAAAAGAGGTGAGACTTTCTATCTTACCCTGGATGGCCACAAGACCATCAGTCTGGATGAGGGGGAGTCAGTTCGGATTAAAAGGTCAGCTTTGCCTTTTATTATCGTGCAATCGCGTGCCAGGAACTACTTTGATGTATTAAAACAAAAGCTCGGATTACTATAATAACCTGTCACTTGAAAATTCAGGCTAGAGGCCATATGCTCTTTTACGGGCAATCGGTTGCCCGAATTCGATCCGGGTCCAGCTCCATTTAGCCTACATGTTAAAATATTTGAACATTTCCAATTTAGCCATAATTGATAAAATCGAGGTAGAATTCCGCGATGGACTCAATGCCCTCACCGGAGAAACAGGCGCGGGCAAATCCATTCTTATCGGAGCACTGGATCTGCTTTTAGGGGCTAAGGGATCAGCGGACATTATCCGGACCGGAGAAGAAGAAGCGCATGTGGAAGGCCTCTTCGAGTTCGATAAGGATTTTAGTTTTCCACCGGAGTTAGCGGCTGCTGCGACGCACGGAAACGAAATAATTTTGTCCAGAAAGATCTCCGGGTCCGGGCGGTCCAAGTGCTTTATAAATGGGAATATGGCCACAATAGCTATGCTTCAAGCTGTGGGCGAATCACTGGTAAGTATTTTTGGCCAGCACGAGCATCGTGTTCTACTTGACCCTGAAGAGCACGTCGACATTCTAGATAAATTCGGTGCAACAGGCGACCTCCGAGCGAGCACGGCGGAGGCGTTCGGGACCTGGAAGAAAACCACTAAAGAGCTTGCCGCCGCTGAGGCGAAGCTTGGAGAAATACAGCAGCTTGCTCTTCAGAATGCCAAGGATATCGAAGAGCTAACCAATGCCTGTTTAAAACCTGATGAAGAAGAAGAGCTGATACAAGAAAGAGAGATTCTCAAGAAGGCCTCTCAAATTCGTGAGAGGGCTTACCAGGCTCATCAAGCTCTTTATTCTCGATCCGGTAGTCTCATCCAAGAATTGGGGGACGTTGGAAAAGCAGTTGAATATCTGGCATCAGTAAACTCAAAAATGTCGAAGCTCCGCGAAAATTTTGAGGATGCAGTTTATAGGCTGGAAGATGTAGCCCTTGAACTTAGGGGAATTTCAGAGACTTTTCACAGCGATCCTGCCAGGCTCGAATGGATTGAAGATCGGCTGGCAGTCATCAGACGTTTAAAAAAGAAATATGGCAAAGATTTGCCTGGTCTGATTGCTCACCTGGAAACCTTAACCAACGAAGCGGGTGACGTTCTGGAAGGCCGATCTGCGGTGAGCAATTTAAAACAATTAACCGACCAAAGCCGCGCGTATTATCTGGAAGTGGCAAGTCAACTCTCCGAAAAAAGGAGAGAAGCGGCAGCAAAATTAGAGTCCGCAATGAAGGTAGAATTGAAAGAGTTGGCTATGTCCCAGGCCAAGTTAGTGGTCAAGTTTCAGGATTTGGGCGCGGACAAAGCAACGCCGAATGGACTGGAAAAGGCGGAATTTTTTCTTGAATCAAATCCGGGAGAAGCTCCGAGACCGCTGGCGCGCATAGCATCCGGTGGCGAGCTTTCCAGGATCATGCTGGCCCTCAAAGCCCTTCAGGTGGACATGCACGGCGCGAGTACAGTTATATTTGATGAGGTAGATGCTGGTATAGGCGGTCATACTGCCGTGGCGGTAGGGACGAGACTGGCTCGAGTCGCGGCGAAGCAGCAGGTTCTCTGTGTGACGCACCTGCATCAGATTGCTGCGCTCGCGGATCATCATCTTTCAGTTCGCAAATTTGTACAAGACGGCCGCACTCACATCGAAGTGAGCGCTCTTGATCCTGAAAAAAGGGTAGATGAGCTTACAAGAATGCTCGGGGCTTCTCCCACCGCCGAATCAGTAAAAGAACACGTGAGAGTATTAATGGATCGACAGGCGGTCGAGGTGCCCTGATGATTCGAAAGGCGACGCTTAAAGATATCAAACTCGTGCACAAGCTGATAAGCGAACAGGCAAAGGCAGGTAATCTTATATCTCGTGCGATAAGTGAACTTTATTCTCAGGTTCGTGATTTTGTCGTGCGTACGGAAAACGGATCGAAGACTATAATTGGCTGCGGCGCTCTGCATATCGTGTGGGAAGATCTAGCGGAAATTCGATCACTGGCGGTTCAAACCGAGTATCAGAGAAAGGGGATTGGCAGCGAACTTGTTCAAGCTTTGTTAGAAGAATCGCGTGGAATGGAAATTAACCGAGTTTTTGTGCTAACAGACAGAACAAGGCTTTTTGAGAGAGTTGGATTTTCTCGGATTGATAAAAACATGTTGCCGCACAAGATCTGGGCTGATTGCATTCGTTGCAACAAATTCCCTGAATGTGACGAAGTGGCAATGGCAATCAACCCGTGATGATTAACCGGATGTTTGCGAATTTATGGACAGGCTTGCGGTTTCTTAGAAGATTACATTAGTCCGTAAGGAAACTGCTTATGGGAAGCCTGGTTTGCCTGGTCCTACCGATTATCATCCTGTTTTCAGGAGGTTGCGGTGCGATCGACCTGGGAAAATGGAGACCAATTGAGCGACCTGCAGACCAAGCTTACTATCTTCTCAAGGATGCTTTTTTGACGGCCTCTTCCGCACATAATCCGAGGGAGACTTTTGATCATAATTTGAACGACGCGGTGCATCTTTATTTCATTCCTAAAGACGAGAAACCCAGCTACGTGGCTGAGAACATCTGGTACGATCCGGCTGAAAAGGAATGTCGTACGATAAGAACCACGTATGATAAGGCCCTTGAAGCAAAGAAAGGAATTGAAAGGACCGGTTCCAGCACTACCCGCGTGCACTCCATGCTCAACAAGGAGCTATATGAGCACAAGCCAGGTACATGGAAGGTAGCTCTTTATTTAGACAAGCGTTTGGTCCGGAGCCTTACTTTCTTAGTAAAATGATGAAAAGTCCTATAGTGCTAAAAATATCACGCATTCTTGGCGATTGCCTTGTGAACGCAAATTTTCTTTGCATGGTGGCCATCATTATTCTCATGTTCACCGGAGGCTGCGGAGCCATCAGTGTCGGTAAATGGCGAGGAATTGAACGAGCAGCCCCGGACGAAGCCTATTATTTAGTAAGCGATGTTTTTCTCACGGCTTCCTCAGCTTCCAGCCCAAGGGAAATTTTTGATCACAATCTGAACGAGTCGGTCCACCTGTATTTTGTCCCGAAAGACGAGAAGCCCACTTATGTCGCTGAAAGCGTCTGGCAAGATCCCGACGGGCAAGAATATCGTACCATTCGGACAACCTATGACAAAGCCAGAGAGGAAAAACAAGGAGTTGACAGGAAGCCGCGGGTCAGTACTCCTCGTATACATACCTTATCTACGAAAGAACTTTATGAACACAAACCTGGAGTGTGGAAAGTCTCCCTTTATCTCGAGAAACAATTGGTGCGACGATTAAGTTTTCTTGTGAAATGAGGAATTCAGTAATTTCATCGGGGCAGATTTGGAACGTAGAAAGCGGCACAGCTTGCGTGTCGGCCGTATAATTGGTAACATAGCTAAATTAAGGTAATAGTTTGGAGGACCGGTGAAACTTATCAGAATTACAGTTTATTTACTGATTGCCACGTTCATTCTTTGTGAATTGTCTATTACACCGGCCACAGCGGACAATATTTTTGCTCCTGAGTACCTCTGGGCGAGAAAAATTGCCGATAAGAAGGACCCGGTTGATATTGCCAACACCCATTTGGGCATTCCTTATCGTGAAGACGGCGCTCTAGACGATAAAGGACGTTTCACCACATTTGCACATCCCGAAGAGATCCTGGATTCCCCGGGTCTCAACTGTAGCGGACTTGTAGTTTCTGTATGCCGATACCTCTTTAACAGGAATTGGACTATCGGTCAGGTCCTGCGCGATCCTCAAGGAAACAGTGGGCCGAATTCCGCACTGGGGAAAGATTGGGACTTCGGCTGGGATTTGATCCTAAATCTCACGGAAGGCAGACCCCGCAAGCTGGTAGCACCTGACGGAAGTGGCCATGCACCCGAAAACATTGATGGCTTGAATTCCAGAGGTTTTGACCTGCATGATCGGGCTGCGTGGCAGGCGGTATTAGCACAAATGCAGCCAGGCCGCGTGTACTTGGGAAGTATAAGTAAACCAACCAAGAAACCCGGCTACAAGATTTTGCATTACCATGTGGTCCTGATCTTGCCCGACTCGAAGCACGGGATTTGGCTCTACCATGCTACCCATAGAAGTAATGTTCACAGAATGGATATCAACACTCCCCAAGGATTGAGCCGTTTTTTTTCACAGTTTGGAGGACAAAGGGGCGAAACAAAGAAGATCCTTGTTTTAGAAGCTTTGCCCGCTCAAAGTGATCCGCGTCCTAAGACCGTTGCAGGAACGGAGGCAGGCTCTGAATCAGGTCGCATGGCCTTTTCTGAAGATCTGATGCAACTTACCAAAGGAAGTTTGGCTACAAGAAACCCTTCGCATGAGGAAATGGGGACCCGGCCCGCCAAGGAACGCGAAAACATCCAAATTGCAGAATCGAGCGAAAAACTCATACCACCTGAAATTCCAGCACAGTCAGCCTTAGCTCCGAAGCCTAATTCAGCTGATCTAGTCATAAATCATCTCGCGGGCAAAGTCTTCAAAATGTTTCCCGATTTGGTTACTCACATTCCTCGATTTTCGGGAGACACAAAGGATGAGATAAAATTTGGGTTTCGGAACCTTGGTGATACGCCCCGCGAGGTCGAAATTCAGCTCAGCGGTCCCGGTTTGGCATCTCAGTACAGAGGCCGGATCAACCCCGATGGACGCACTATTGAACTCGTTTATCCAAGAGATTTCGGCAAAACTGAAGCCGGTCCATTGAGGACGGGGCAATATCGCGAGGAAATCAAAGTAGACGGAACACCATGGGCTGTGAACATTTTCGAGGTGGCCAAACCCAAAGAAGCGACACCGAAGATTGTCAGGGTGAACGCGCCCTCGACCGTCAAATCCGGAACCACGTTCACAGTTCGAATTGATGCGGAGAACAAAGGAGCGGAGTCGGACTATGGCGGTATCACAGTTTCGGCCCCGGACACATCGGGACTCAAGATTGTTTCAGCCAAGCCCGGTAAATTATTCGGCCCGGGAAGCACTGTGCTGGCCGTAACTACTGACAAAATCCGTACAAAAGTTCCTATGGTTGAGCGTTGGATTGAACTATGGGGTGAAAACAAATCGTATGATATGACTGTTCAGATTCAGGCAGGACGTCCGGGAACTTATCCGCTGTACGTGAGATGCGCGCTCCGGGGAGTTAATGTGAAAAGCAGTGTGGTATTAATGGACCCCAGCTCGTCGGAAAATGTGGATCAGCAGGGATTTCCAGTCTATGTTTATAAAATCAGAGTGGATTAATTATTGATGCGGAGAATCGAAATGATTAGAAAATCAATAGAATTACTCCTGCTTGCGATGGCCTTGATTGTTTGGACGTCATCTGTTTGGGGCAAAGGCATCGAGGAACCCTGGTCAGATATTGAAGCTCGCACGAAGTTCCTACGCACCAAGCACTATATCGAAGTTATCCGCGTCCATTCCGACGCATATCGCAGTGCGAGTGCAAAAGGGGGCAAAGAGGTGCCCGGCCCTTTTCCGGTTCATGTAATTTTACCGGATGATTACGAGCAGGACGTCTCCAGAAGGTATGGCGTGTTATATCTGCTCGGCGGCAAATCCGGCTGGGACAATGGGCCTGAACTGGGAGGGGCTACGTACTGGTCGGTATGGTGCAAAGTCCCGCTTGCAATGGATAATTTGAAATCGGGCAATCTTACTCAGGAGAGTTTCCAGCAAAACATAAATAATGAAGAGCTCCAAATGTTCAACCAATGGCTCAAGGAAGATCCCTATGAAGACATGATTGTCGTTTCTCTCTGGAACCCCGGAGGAGGCGCAACGGCTCGTTACGAACAGTATCTTATTGATGAAGTCATCCCGTTCATCGATGCTCACTATAGGACGGTCCCGGATCGACGGTTCCGCGCCATCGACGGGGCATGTGCAGGGGGAGCCCAGGCAATCATGATTTCCGCCCGTCGACCCGAGATTTTTGGTTATGCGGGAGGCCAGCAAACCGATCTGGGCAGCTACCCAATGACTGGCGACGTGTGGAGATCCAACCTTGCGCGAATACGCAAGGCTGGTGGCATAGCCTATAATATTAACACCAACGTGCGGGACGGCTGTAATTCTTACAGTAACGGTGGAAAGCTCTATCAGCTGGTTTCTGACATGAAAACAGCAGGTTTCCCAGTCGATATACACATATTTCAGAGCTGCGGTCACGGGTACTGCGCGTACAGGTATCCCAACGGTCATCAGGCTCTTTACTGGTTTTCCAGACAGTTCAAGAGGAATTTGCGCGCTCTCGGTATTAATAGGGACTTGGCGCACGAACGAGTAGCTGCTACGCCCTCAGATAAGAGTAAGCATGATTCGCTCGATAGTTCTCGCGCTACTGAAGCTCGTCCGAGCTTAAGCCCTTTCCCGGGATTATGGTAGATCTGCCTCTTCGCAAATTGCAGGAGTAGCGGTCGTTACTGCGCATACATATCTATCATAGCGCTACTATCGCTATATTACCGATTCGATGTATGCGTTGTAGATTGCTCAAGAATTGCAAGGACGAAACCTATTGAGGACATCGTTTAAAATACTCACGGAAGTATCCAAGAATACGATCTTGCTGCTGATCCTGGGAAGTTTGATCCTGCAGGGTTGTTTTGATTCGGAGGATTTACCCAAAAAACAAGTAGCTTCGCCGCAACAAGCCGCTTCCAAATCGAGAACACCTACTACAGAACAAAAAACAATCTCAACAGCCGCTAGGGAAGGGCAAGAGCCCACCAAGAGAAGGCAGCCTATTGTGCAACAGGATAAGAAATCGCAAGAAACTGCGAAGGGAATGTTTAATTCTCAGCTACCGCGATTGGCCGACATTGATTCGGGAGTGGTTTCCGTGGAAGAAATTTCAGGCTTTAAAACTCCCGCTGAATATTTAAGAATTGCTTCAAAGAGATTTCCGGAAAACATTGTGGCGGTAACGCTCCCACTGGACTACGATAGGGACTCAGCCGTTAATTATCCTTTGGTGATCGCGTTCGGTGGTTTTGGAGAATGCACCCGACCGCCCAGAGACGGAGCCCTGGCGTGGTTGCACTATTACAAAACGGATGAAGCAATAACGGCCCTGGCCAATAATAAACTAGCAGCCGGCGATTTTCGCGGTCTTGTCACCAACGAGCACTTGAATAATTTTAACACCCGCCTAAAGCGCGACCATTATGGCGGCGTGATCTTGGCCTGCCCGGCTTCTCCGCCTCTCTCTCCGCAAAGTCATTTGGAATTTCCCGATTACGAAGCATTTATTATGGAAGAATTGATACCGACGCTCAAGAATCGCTATAAAGTCGCTCCGGGCAAAATCGGTGTGGACGGTGTTTCTATGGGCGGTTCTAGATCCATGTATTATGGATTCAAATATCCAGAAATTTTTTACAGCATTGGGTCTGTGCAAGGAGCATTCGGACCACATTTTGACGCCTACCGTGATTTGCTCGCAAAAAATAAGGACATTTTAAAGAAACGAGTTATTCAACTTGTCACCAGTGACCGAGATACTATGGTGAAATCTGTTGAAAGACTGCACGCATTGTTATTGGCTGAAGATATTCCTCACGATTACCTAAAGCTTACCGGGCCGCATGATTACATTTTTAATCAAGGTCCCGGCGCTCTTGCATTACTTATATTTCATGATCACGCGCTGAGAATGCCCTTACGAGGACCAGTTAAAAAATAAAACCGAACAAATGAATCGAACGATGACTTCGGCAATGAAGGAAGCCGTTTGAATGAATTTCGAAAAGACTCATGAGTTCATGATTCAAGGGCTTGACGAGCAAATATTCACGGGGGCCGTATTAGTTGTATCTCACAAAAAACAGGACGTCTTCTCAAGGGCTTATGGAAAATTGGGCGATACTGAAACGCCATCGGTGACGGAAAGGACATTGTTTGATCTAGCCTCTTTGACAAAGATATTGGCTACAACCCCTGTTTGGATCGTGCTGGCGTCATGCCGTCCGGAGATTCTGGACCAGCGGATATCAGAATGGTTTCCCGCGGTCCCTTCTGACAAAGAGAAAATCACGCCAAGAGATTTGCTTGCCCATATTTCGGGATTGCCCGCCTGGCGGCCTTACTATTTATCTCGTGATGACAGATCTATAATGCAGTTGGCCAAAAACGAAGTTCTTTCGGAACCTTTGGAGTATCAAACGGGCAGCACTTCAGTCTACTCTGATTTGGGATTCATATTATTGGCTGCGATTGCGGAGCTGGAAAGCGGACAAACCTTCTATTCTTTTTGCCGCAAACAAATTTATGAGCCATTAGGGATCTCGAACGATTTGATGTTTAATCCAGTCGGGCAGGAACACAGAACTGCATGGACACGACAGGGCGAACCGCCAGGTTTGGTCAATGATTTAAACGCGAGGGCCTTGGGGGGAATATCGGGCCATGCAGGGTTGTTTGGCACGGCGCAAGCAGCGATCGTTGTAGCTAATGAAATTGTTGCTGGTAGAGAAGGGAAATCAGCGCTTTTTAATCAAGAAATTACACGCATTTTTTGTCGAAAAGTTGACCAAGTACAGGGTTGCTCACGCGCTCTGGGATTTGACACACCTTCTCAGGAAGCTTCATCAAGCGGTCGTTTCTTCTCACGTTCAAGTCTCGGCCATACAGGTTATACCGGAACCTCCCTGTGGATCGATCTCGCACGCGAACTCATAGTAGTGCTCTTGACCAACCGCGTGTTCATGGGTGAATCGGATTTGCGTATTAAAGCATTCCGTCCGAAGGTCCACGATTCACTAATGGAAGAAATTTTAAGTCCGGATGGAGCAGGGAAACCCTCTTAAATTAGAGGGTTTCCCCATAAATCCGAATTCCGAATGACGACAGCAGTATTCAAACTGCTCGACTTAATTTCTTGCCGATCGGCGTTAGGACTAAGCCGTTTTGAAGAAATTACCCAATCTCTGGGCCAGCATCAGATCACCGGAAACCCTGAGTTTTCCGGAAAAGAAGGCGGCTTGTCCGGAAAGCTTCCCTGTCATCATATCTATAAAATCAGGGCTGGCCATATTGAAGGTCACGTTCGGACTGGCATGGGTACCCTGCGCTATCTCACATTTCTGATCCTTAACGACCAGATAATACTGAGCGGCCTCATCGCCGGAAATGTCAAATTGGAAGACCGCATCCACTGCCGCTGCCGCATCCGGATTAAAATTTGCCGGCATTGCATCCACTATTGACTTAACTGTAGTTGACATCCAAAAACTCCTTTCTCTCATTTTCAGATTATGCAGACTGACAGGTAGCTCTTTCCGCTGCAAGTTGTTAACTAGTATCGGCCTCAGAGTTGATTTCCGAATCAATTCTACATGAAATTTCTATCGTATCAAAGGCTTTTCTGTTGGCCAATTAATCTAGTGATAACAATATCTAATTGACGCATTCCGGGTTTTTTATATTCGTGATCCAAACAGCGCTGTCCCTATTCGCACCAACGTGGCCCCCTCCTCCACAGCAGCTTCAAAATCACCGGTCATCCCCATGGAAAGTTCTTTCATTTCCGGGGCCAGTATACCTGACGCAATTAGTCTTTCTCTCAGCTTTCTTAATCGAACAAAAAAAGGACGTGCTCTGTCCGGGTCATCAAAAAAAGGAGGCATGGTCATCATTCCAATTAACTTGAGAGAAGAAAGCTCTCGAATCGCAAACACGAGCTCCTCTAGATTTTCTTCAGCTACACCGGATTTTTGCGGCTCCCGCGCAAGATTAACTTGAATCATAATTTCTATGGTCCGGCCCGCCGCGGAGGCTCGGCGTTCTAGGGCAGAAGCGAGTGTCAGGTCATCCACTGTCTCAATTACGTCGAACAACTCCACCGCTTTCGATACTTTATTTTTTTGTAAGTGTCCGATCATATGGATTTTTACAGCAGTGTCATTGAGTGGAGCTTCTCGATCGGCCTCCTGAATATAATTGTGTCCTATGATCCTGATTCCGGCTTGTATCGCCTCCTGGATTTTTTCAAGTCCTTGTCCTTTGGCGGCCGCTACGAGTCCGACATTTTCCGGATCCCGACCGGCGCGGATTGCGGCCGCGTGGATTCGTTCAAGTATACGTGCGAGATTATCTACAATCATGGGAGTAATCAAAATTTTAAGAAATCAAAGATCTCCAGTTCTTTCAAATCTTGAGCGACTTCACAGAGCGGGAGTCCTACTACATTCGTGTAAGACCCCGAAACCCGCTCGACAATAGCCGAACCTATCCCTTGGATTGCATACGCGCCAGCCTTATCCATAGGTTCGCCGGTTCTCACATAGGAAGCGATTTCCTCTGGCATAAGCCGGCGGATATGCACACTCGATTTGACGCATCGTATCCTTGTTTCTTCAGGATGGCGAGCATGAATTAATGCATAACCGGTATAAACTAAGTGAGTCGTTCGAGAAAGCATTGAGAGCATTTGCTCTGCCTCTTGCACATCTCGAGGCTTCCCCAGAATTTGCCGGTCCTTCACGACAATTGTGTCCGCACCTAAGACCCATGTCTGTGGTAAAGTTTTGGAAATTTCTCGCGCCTTTGCAACAGCCAGTCGTTTGACATGAGCCGCAGGCGATTCGTTATTTATTGCAATTTCTTCAATATTCGCAGGCTTCACTTGAAAATGAAGACCGATACTTGTCAGAAGCTCTCTTCTTCTCGGTGACGCTGAGGCCAGCACAAGATGGATTTTTTTCATTAAATCTCACATTTTTTTGCTTTATCCCTAAAAGGGCAGGCGGTAGCTTACTTTTACATTATTAGCCGGTTTACATAGTACAACCTTTCTGTGTCCTCGTTGACCTCGCTGCAAATGCGAGTTATAAGGCTCCGCGCAAGTCGCCTATCAAGAGCAAATCGGTAGGACGATCTCGCGGTACCCAGCATCGTCGAATCGTTATTCTGATTATATCAAATTAAGTTTTCAAAGGATGAATTTATGCAAGATCTAGGGCTAGCCGTAATTCTAGGACTGGTTGAAGGTATTACGGAATATCTGCCGGTTTCGTCAACAGGCCATCTCATAGCGGCCGGTAATCTGCTGAATTTTTGCGGCGAAAAGGCTTCATGTTTCTAGGTATTTATCCAATTAGGAGCCATTCTGGCGGTCTTAGTACTGTACTGGCAGCGTTTCTGTCCCATTTGCATGCTACAGGTTGATAATCGCGCCTGTAATCTATTTTGTTATGAAATGAATTTCAAAGCGTAAAAATTCTGGAGCCCCGGTCGGCACTAATTGTGAGTTTCTTCTACTGGCGGACAAAATAGACTTGTTTTTAGGTCTTTGAGATCGAACTCACCTGCGCATTGGATTTTAGTTCCGGCTTTGCCCCGCAACCCGGGTTTTCCGAGAAATCATCGCTAAACACGTCCGCGTATTTTAAGATCCAGTCTATAACCGCGTCCATGCCCAAATCCTTCCCGGCTTTCTCTGATTCAATCCATTTATGTCGTTCAATTTCGAGGGTCTGAAGTTTAAGGTACTCTTTAACGTGTCGTCGAAACTCGGATCATTCTTGGCGGCGCTGGTGGCGTGGGCGATACGAAACAAAGCTTCGGCCGATTCTCTCGTCACGTGGAGCGAACTGCCT
>JBKQRG010000458.1:0-4622 GCA_052144015.1 Desulfomonilaceae bacterium | reverse complement strand
TACGCTGCCACCGAGGGGAGCGAGGCCGCCACGCTCTTGACTTTCCAGCTCGGGGGGGAGACGGCCTTCTTCCCTGCAATGGCCACGGTACCCGGGTTGCAACCCCTGACTCTCTGGGGCTCCGAAGACCGCTTCGAATGGGTGGCCGTCTTTAGGGCTTTTGGGGATGTTGTGACTTATTTCAAAGGTTTCCCGCAGAATTCTGTTTGAGAGACGATTAAGAATGTTCGTTGACAAGAAAATTGATGATTTGATCAGGACCGGCTGGGATGCCCTCGAAAACGATTTTGATGCAGTCGCTCTTCAAAACTGGAAAGAAGCAAGCTTCTAGTTGTCTCGCTGCTCTGGTGGGACCGGACCACGCCTCAGAGAACTTTTTTGAGGACTACGACAAACAGGCAGAGGCGATGGACGTCCTCGCCGGGGGAGGTATCCTCGCTGCAGCGAAAAAGTAAATCGCAGAGAACAGCTGCAAAGCAGGAAACACTGCCAGCGAGGCAACGCAAAAGAGAAAGGAGGAAATGAAACATGTTTGGATTAAAACCCTGGAGACGAAGAGAGGGAGAAGTTGTACCCGCAGGCTGGCCGAGTGCCTTTCGCAAAGAATTGGACGATCTGCTCAAGCGATTCTTTGGAGAGGAGCACATGCTCCCTTCTCTTCGTGGAAGATTTGCGCCAGCTGTAGATCTCAGCGAGACCGACAAGGAAGTTGTCATTAAGGCCGAGATTCCGGGTATTGTTCGCTGATTACCGAGTCCAGTACTACCGCGACCCGAAAGCACGCCCAGTGCGAGAGGTCTCATAACCCTTGGCGTGAAACTACCAGGAAAGCGGAGTGCGGGAAATCCGCACGCTCCGTTTGACGTGGCAGGGGATGGAAACCTGGCTCTTGCCGTGGCGCCATCCTTTGACCCTACCCGTGAGGGGGCCGTCAGGTAACCGGCGGTCCTACCTCGATTGTATCTCTCCAAGTAGCTGACATCCCATCACAAAAGGCTTGAGGGTAGGAAATTGCAGTATCCACCTAGTAAATCACCCTCACTACATTACGATTTTTCTAGACTATGCTATCCAATACAAATAACATGCTTTCGGAGGTCGGGTCTTCTTCATTTCAGCAAAGTTTTATGTTTTTAGGGGGTATGTGTCGTGACCAAAGAAGAACAGGTGGGTTGGTTGGCGAAGGAAGCTGGTATTACTAAGAAAGCGGCCGGTGCGGCTCTCAACGCTTTTGTAAAAGCGATTCACAATTCGCTGAAGAAAAAGGGCGGGAAGATCCGAATTGCTGACCTGGGTACCTTTGTGGTTATCCACAAGAAAGCCCGCAATGGTATGAATCCTCAGACTGAGAAGAAGATTAAGATTCCAGCAGGGAACGTTCCCCGCTTTAGAGCATCTAAGTCCCTTAAGCAGGCGGTGGGGAAGGCGAAGTGATGTTCTTGTCGGAACAAGTCTGTGTTTGTTCAACGCAGGGCAAGAATACCAAGATGAGTCGTTTCGTATTGGGATGTTGTTCCAGCTGCGGTCTTTGTGGATAGCGACAATTAGGTAAGCGACAAGGCCTGAAGGTTAGCTGAAACTCACTTTTGCATGCGGTAACAGTGGAGAGGTGTTCTGATAGCGGTAAGTTTCCCCCCCCTTGTCACATTTGCTCAAGCCTCTAAATTCAGTTGAGGAGGGCTAGGCAGCAGCACTTCTAATACATTTTGCAAAGTGCAGGAAGCCTCGCAAGTTGAAAATGAGGGACAATCCCATAGTCGAGAAGGGTTCGTCCGTAGAATCCGGCGCAGAATACCAAATCCATACTTACCAGTATGAGATTATAAACGTTTTGATGAGACGGGAGGATTATGAGAGCCTCGAGAAACAACGAGGCCCTCGGCCCGATCAGATCTCTATGGCGTTGAGACACTATTTGAAGCTCATAGCCGAAACAAAGTGGCGTCCGGAAATGAGTGATCAAGCAAATAGGGCACGGAGGTTTGCCACTTTCCACTGTACCGTTTCCAAAGACCTATGGGACGACATCCGAAATCTGGAGGGTCGTGTCGACTCACACACAGTTGAGGCGATACGTCTGTTTCTGCTTTGAGATTCATCAGACCCAATGACATCCCCGAGGGGACCGATAATTTTACGAGGAGGTCTCAAATGGCAGAATCTGTTGATACGTCAGGTACCAATCATGCTGCCGGGTCCAAAAAGAGCGTTTATGCTTACAGTTTCCTTGGGTTCGCCATTCTGGTGACAGTCATTGTCGCAGCCATCTTTGTATTTCCCTGGAGCCACCTCTTGCGTCAGTGGCGTGACTCGGATTTGGTTTCCGCCAACGACGCTATGGCCCGGAAGGATTGGAACGGGGCCGTAGTGTTTTTCAGCAAATCGCTGAAAGCGGACAGCGGCGACGCGTTCGCCGCCTATCTGGGACGCTCCAGAGCCTACGTGCAGCTGGGTAACCTTGACAAAGCCCTGGAGGATGCAGAGGCGGCTGTTGAGAAAAAACCCTCGAATGCTGCGGCATACGGTCAAAGAGGCATTACCAAGAAGCTTCAGCAGAAACAGAATGAGGCATTGCGGGACTTCGATGAGGCCATAAAGCTCGACCCGAGCTACTGGTGGGCGTACGCCCAGCGGGCCGACATCTATTCGAAAAGCAACGATCAGAGCAAGGCGCTCGATGAAGTGAATAAAGTCCTCGCGTCCAAACCTGATTTCGTGGAAGGATTACGGCTCCGGGCCTGGATATTCAACAGGATGGGGAAATGCAGGGAGGCATACGAAGATTTCAAGAAAGTGTCAGTGCTGAACCCTAACGATGCCTGGTCTATCCAGGACAAAGCTTGGTTCCTGCTCACGTGTCCTGACGAAAAGGTGCAGGATCCCTTGCAAGCTCTGGAACTGGCCAAAAGAGCACTGGAATTACCGGAAGGCAAAGATGGTGTCGTTTATGAAACGCTAGCGGAAGCCCACTTTCGCCGCGGAGACCCGCTCAAGGCCTCTGAACTCCAGAGAAAGGCCATAGAACTCGGCTCCAAAAAGTGTCCTGACCGGTCGTGCATCAAGGAAATGGAGCAGCGCCTCCAAAAGTACGAGCTTGCCGCTCGACCCGAAATCAGAATAGACTATGAGACCTTGCCCATGGACTCGATCGAGGAAAGATAACTACTACTACGCACATCACGGCGGGGACCATGATCCTTAAGCTGATCGGAATTATTTTTCTTGGCCTGCTGAGCGGAGCGCCAATTCGGGGCAAAACGAGAAAGGAACAAATGAAGAGGTGGAAAGAATATAGTGAGCCAGCTAGTCCCAGAATGGTCAATCTGGACGAAGGCCTTTCTCCGAGCTTCCGGTGCGTTGGCAAATGTCAAGATACATCGCCAAGCTGGCGCTGCTGCAATCAGTGCCATTGCAGAGCGGATACACTGAAGATTCTCCCGCATCCGACAATCATAATCAATCACAGTGAAAGTCTGGTTTGCAATATATGCTTCATGCGCGGTGGTGGGAAATGGAGCATTTTATCAAATTTCCTTAGCCTGGCGAGGAGATAAAGGATTATCTCAAACAGATCAATGGCGGAGGTCGGTGTTCGAGTCTTAGTATTCTCTGGGATGGTACCACCCTTCGGCCTTAAGCACCGTCACTTCTGCTACTTCTCGAGACCATGTTCTTCAAACCCTCACCCTTGAACACTCCTTTTAATCTGCTGGTTTTCACGCAGCCGATGGGCAAAGGCCACCGCAACGGCACAAGAAGCCAACCGACCTTCAGCCGAATCCGCCCGGCTGGTCAGAATGATGGGGACCCGTGCACCCAGAACAATCCCGGCCGAATCGGCTCTGCCCAGGTAAGCTAGCTGCTTGGCCAGCATGTTGCCGGCCTCCAGGTCGGGCGCCAGAAGAATGTCTGCCTCACCGGCTACCGGCGAATGGATGCCTTTGATCAGGGCGGCTTCTTTGCTGATGGCAGTGTCAAAGGCCAAAGGACCGTCGATGACGGCCCCTTCAATTTGTCCGCGATCCGCCATTTTACACAGCGCAGCGGCTTCGATGGTAGCGAGAATCTTCGGGTTCACTGTTTCTACCGCCGAGAGAATGGCCACCTTGGGTTGCGGAATGTTCAACGCGTGGGCCAATTGAATTGCATTCTTGAGAATATCGACCTTGTCTTCCAGGGTCGGGTAGATGTTGATGGCCGCATCGGTTATGAACAACGGCCGCGGATACGTGGGCACATCCATGGCGAAAACGTGGCTGACCCGCCGTTCGGTGCGCAGCCCCGTGGCCGACGGGACTACCGCACTCATCAGTTCGGCGGTGTGCAAGCTGCCCTTCATGAGCGCTTCGGCCTCGCCCGATCGACACAGCGCCACGGCTCTTTCCGCTGCATCATGGCTGTGGAGCGCGTTCACCAAACGATAGGGGCTGATGTCCAGGTTCAGGCTCTCGGCCAAGGAGCGGATTTTAGCTTCGGGTCCTACCAAGATCGGATCGATCAGATTTGTCTTGGCTGCATCGATGGGACCTTCTAACGCCTCTTTGCTGCAAGGATGGCATACGGCGGTGGGAATCCGCTCCCAGTCCTTGACGTGATCGATCAGCTTTTTGAAAACGGCTTTG
>JBKQRG010000457.1:0-36626 GCA_052144015.1 Desulfomonilaceae bacterium | reverse complement strand
CCTCGAAACATGATGGGCGCTCGTGTCTATACAATTCTCTCCAAATAAACGCGAGGAAAAAATCGAAACACAACCAAAGATCGTCCCCCGAACTCTTCCTGTCCCCCCGCATAAGTGAATGCTTACTGCTGATCGACGGGAGCGCGGAAAAGCAGTAAAAAAGGGAATGATTACCAATCATTCCCTTTTGAGAAAAGCTGGATCCGTCCGTGCGACTAGTGCTCAACCGCCAGTGGGCCTTCCGAAAGTCGAACAGCTATCGCCACCTTATAGAGTATCGTCAGGATCAGGAAACCCAGCGCCCAGATGCCCAGGGTGATGGACATTTCACGGAGGGTCGGCGCATATTCCGTCAAAGTCTCTAAAGGAGAAGGAATGAATCCGGTAACGACCAAGCTGATTCCCTTCTCTATCCAGAGCGAGAGAAAAACCAAAACGCAACCAATAGGCAAAATCTGCTCACTGTGTCTCGTGGCAGGGATGACCATTATCAAGGCGCCAATTAGCGCCATTATGATACATGCCCACATCCAGGGCGTCAGGGCCGAATGACCATGGAGGCCCGCTAACAGATAATCGAAATGATAGGTATGTTCCGGAATTTGGCTGTAATACACGGTAAAAATTTCGCAAAGGAAGAAGAATATGCTGGCAACGATTGCATAAGCCACAATTTTCGCCAAGGACTGAATTGCCGTCCATCCTGCATCGAATTTGGTGAACTTCCTCAAAAATAGACAGAAGAGAATCAGGAGAGCAGGCCCGGATGCGAAGGCAGAGCCCAGGAATCTTGGCGCCATAATGGCAGTAAGCCAAAAACCGCGACCGGGCAGACCTGCGTACAAGAACGCGGTAACAGTATGAATGCTGATCGCCCAAGGAATTGAAAGGTATATGAGAGGCTTAACCCAAGCGGGAGGCGGCGCTCCCCTACCCTCTGCACCCAAAACAGTCCAGCCGATTATAATATTGAGAAACAAGTAACCATTTAGGACCACCATGTCCCAGAAGAGAACGGATTGGGGTGTAGCGTAGATCAATACATTGAAAGCCCTGTCCGGCCGTCCAAGATCGGCAATGATGAAACTCAAGCACATAGTGACCGAGGCTACGGCGAGAAATTCGCCCAAAATGGTGATCTTACCGAACGCCTTGTAGTCATGAAGGTAATAGGGCATCACCAACATCACAGCAGAGGCCGCCACACCGACGAGAAATGTAAATTGGCCGATGTACAAACCCCACGAAACGTCCCTGCTCATGCCGGTTATCCCCAAGCCCGTGCTCAACTGTTTCAGATAGGACGAAAATCCCAGACCGACTACGATCAGAAGGAACGCGATCCACAAAAAGTAGCCTCTATTTCCTGTTAATGCCTTTTCCAGCATGGCAACCTCACAAAATATAATAAACCTGCGGTGAAGTACCGAGATGCGGTTTGCGCCGAACGGCCGGATTCTTACGAAGCAGCTGCCGCACCTCAGAGTTGGGGTCTTGCATATCTCCGAACACCAGCCCCTTATCTTTACATGCTTCAACGCATGCCGGGATAAGCCCTTTAGCTAATCGTTCGTCACAAAAGTTGCACTTCTCTACAACACCACGCGTCCTGGTGGGAAATTCCTGGTTCAATTCGGTCTTTATGTAGGGACGAGGATCCAGCCAATTCAAGCTTCTAGCTCCGAAAGGACACGCTGCCATGCAGTAACGGCAACCGATGCAGCGATGATAATCCATCATAACGATTCCATCCGGCCGCCTGAAAGTTGCCTTAGTCGGGCAAACCCTAACACAGGGCGGGTTGTCACAGTGATTGCACAATGTCACCAAAGGCAGCCCCTTAAGGCTTTCTTTCATGTAGTCTTCCATATAGTCGCCGACGTCAGGAAATACATGCTCAAATTTATCCAGCCAGATCCATTTGATTTCCTGTTTCGGATTAGGCATCGTGGGCACATTGTGGACTCGATGGCAGGCTTCGACACAATCTTTGCACTTTTCTTTAGCCTGCAAGCACTTCTTTTGGTCGACGACCATAGCCCACCTTTTGCCGACAAGCGCTTGCGGATTAGGTGTTACCTTCGGTTGGCCATTACTCGCAATCGCATTTACAAGTGGGCTTGCGCCGAGCCCAAGTGCGGAGAGGCCGGCGATTTTCAGGAAATGCCTTCTCGTGCTATTCATCAGTTGTCACTCCTTGGGGCCTGAATTCTCTTTCGGCGCTATGTGGCAATCCCAGCATTTGGGGCTCACCTCGACGTAGTTGTGACATCGGTCACAGAACTCGGTTTTTTTGGCATGACATTTGGTACATGTGTTTTGAAGACTCATCTGGTACTGCTTTCCGCTGGAGTTGGTGTAAACCCGCTTGCCGTCCCGGACTACGTCGTCTCTCCATTGGTCCAGAAGCTTCATATGAGAGGCCTTCATGAAAGGAATGGATTCCACACATTCCTTTTCGGTAGTACCTACTTCGAGTTTCGGCGGAGTGGAGCTTTTGCCGCAATTGTACCAAAATGGTATCGAGACAAGGATGAGAAAGATTATGATCCCAACGATTATCTTGCCTGCGTTATACATCCTCGTCCTCCTCGTCTCCATTCGGCTTCAGAGGTTCGCCTCGAAGATCGGTTTTTCTTTCTTTTTCCCCTGTCATGATTAACGCGTTAGCCAGCAGTTCGTGTATTCCGCCGACCTCCACATCCGGCGCCCAATATTCCATCAGCCCCGAGAGGGTGGCTCGGTCAATCGCGCACATGCACAACAATCTGTTGACATCGTAATTGTCTCTAACATACCTGACTGCATTGGCTCTAGGGAAGCCGCCTCGCATTCTCATCTCCATATTCTCGTCGTTGCCTAAGCCGGCCCCACCTCCACAACAGAAGGTATTCTCTCTTATAGTTTTTTCAGGCATTTCGAAAAAATTGTTGCAAACATTCTGAATAACGTACCGGGGCTCATCCAGGAGTCCGGCTCCTCTCGCGGGATTACATGAATCGTGATACGTAGCCCGGAACCTGTCATTTCTGCTCGGGTCTAACTTCAGTTTCCCGTGCTTGATGAGATCCGATGTAAACTCCGTAATATGGACCATTTTCGTGCTCGTGGAATTTTCGAATTTGGTCCCTGTTATAGGAGAAACAGGTTCCTCCAAAAAATCCGCCGGCCCGTTCATTGTATCCATGTACTGGTGGATCACCCGCCACATGTGCCCGCATTCGCCACCGAGAATCCATTTCACGCCCAATCGCTTAGCTTCGGCGTAGATCTTCGCGTTGAGTCTTTTGATCATCTCGTGAGACGTGAATAAACCAAAATTGCCGCCTTCCGACGCATACGTGCTCCACGTATAGTCAAGACCCAGCTCGTGGAATAGCATCATATAGCCCATGCACGTATAGGTTCCGGGATCTGCAAAATAATCACCGGAAGGGGTAACAAAAAGGATTTCAGCTCCTTTCTTGTTTACCGGCAGTTCAATCTTGATCCCGGTGATGTCTTCGATATCGTCGAGCATGAACTCCCACATATCCATAAGGCCATGGGGCGGAATTCCCAGATGATTACCGGTCCTAAAACAGTTTGCTGCCGGTTCGATCACCCAGTTAATATTCAAGCCGACCAGGTTGAGCAATTCCCGCCCGATCATTGTGATCTCAGCCGTATCGATACCGTAAGGGCAAAATACTGAACAACGGCGACATTCCGTACATTGGAAAAAATAATAAAACCATTCTTTAAGGACATCTACGGTCAGTTCTCTGGCGCCAGCGAATCTGCCCAGGAGCCTTCCGACAGTAGTGAAATCATTCTTGTACACGGAACGGAGCAGCTCAGCTCTGAGCACGGGCATGTTCTTTGGGTCACCAGAGCCGATAAAGAACTGGCATTTATCCGCACACGCTCCGCATCTGACGCAGATATCCATAAACAATCGAAAAGAGCGATATTTTTCAAGCCGTTCCTTGAATCCTTTAAGAATGATTTCTTGCCAATTCTCAGGCAATTTCCAGTCTTCATCAGTAGGCGACCACTCCCTTGGATTAGCCAACCCAAGGTATTTGAGATTCTTGGCAGCGCCAGGAAAACTATACGTGCCATCCCTGAACTTTACCGGCGTGTCCATCCACGGGGTTTCAGGAGGTGTCAATTCATCGGGCCTGATTAAGGCTTCCGGTTTGGGAAGTTTTTCTGCTGACATCTCTACTCCTTGTCCACTGGGAGTCCGACCTCTTTCATCTTCTCCCTGAAATCGTCTTCGTATTCTTCGTACGTGTGAACTTTAACCGGATAATTCCACGGATTGATATGTCTTTTCATTCGATTATCATTAGCTAGATTCCTAGTGGGGCTAAGGAAAACCCCAGGCGCATGCATAAGCTTACTAAATGGGAAATAAACCAGCAGCGCACTAACCAGGAACAAATGCACATAAAAGATCGGGTCCACCCCGACCGGCGCCGCTGGATGAAATGTCACCAGTCCCATTGCAAGCGCTTTGACCTCTCGTAAATCGACCTTCCATATTGTCCTCATCAGCAGTCCGGTGATGCCGATCCCTAATATCAGGAACAGAGGAAAATAGTCGGCGGGAAGAGAAAGGTAACGCATCTGCGGTATAGCCACTCTCCTGAGAAACAGGTACATCACGGCAGCTAGGAAGACTATATCAGTGATAAATATGGTCGGAACCAGTACCTGGAAAAAACCGTCCACGGAAGAAATCAATTCAACAACACCCGGAACGGGCTCCAGAAAGAATCGAAAGTGCCGTATCACGATCGTCAGAAAGGAATAATGGAAAAGGATTCCTCCCAGCCATAACCATTTGGCTGAAGCATAAGTGGCACTAGGTCCTTCACGCAACTCCACTTTTGTGTTTCTAAAAAGAGACCTGAAAAGCAAGACCTCAAGCGCCATCCTGCCTATAACGCCCCAAATATTGTAAGGGGCTTCCAGGTTATCTGCCTTTATCCAAGGAAGTGATTTGCCCTGTCCGGCCGTGGTAGTGATCCGAAAAGGCACCGGAATTCGGGCCCATTCCACCACCCGGTATACAATTCCGATGACGAATACGGCAAGCGCCACATATGGGAAGATTACGCCGAAGAGTATTTCCAATCCCAGGCTCTTGACTCCAAGCCATGAAATAAGGATACAAACTATTACTGCCAATAGTGACGCAAATAGGGAAGCCCATGCGTTCATCTGTCATCACCTCGATTTATCTTACAGTGTCAGGTTGGCCTTGTTCAGCATCCGACCAATTCTCCGGATCACCATATTTACGGCAAATCCTTTCCCAAGTCCTACAAGTGCTATCTTTTACTTCTCGCATTCTAATTTCAAACAGTCTCTCCCGGCACTCCATGTATTTGTCAAATGAAAGGAGAGCCAGTCGATCGATCCTTCGTTCTAACTCAAGCAACTCCGCCCCCATGCTGTTCGCTGCGGTCTCCTTTTCGAGCAGTTCTCTGATCACGGCTTTTAATGGAAATAAGAAACCGAGCGCCTGAGATGGAGAGAATTGCTGAATTGCTCTAATTCTGATAATCCGATCTAAAAATTCAGAAAAATCAGGAGATTCGAGTTCGACCCCGTCAATTAGTCGTTGATAGATCCCCTCTACTCCTTCAAAAATCGACGCGCCGACCGGGTTTGTGAATTTGTGCTTGTGATCTCCCAGGAATTTGCGAGCGTCTTCCGGGTAAGTTTCCAAGACAGCATCAAACCATTTCCGGATTACAAATTTCTTCCGTCTATTAAGCAATTCCGCCAGCATTCGGGATTAACAATTCCTTTCTCGTATCAAAATACCAACGCCGTACCGGTTGTACGGAATATTTTCCGTCGTTGAACGGTTCAAAGCTGTCTGCTCAAGGTCCGTCAACGGCGTTGAGGTGCGCTCCAGATGCCAATGCTTCACGGCACAGCCGGGGGCTCAGCATGACCAGCGACGAAAGTCAATTCGTTAGCCCCTCCTATGGACGGGAGTCAGGCCCCCTAATTTTCTTCACTAAAGTTGTAGAGACCTTCGCTACGGAGTGCGTTCAAAGTTTTTCGAATATCACTTGCAGTGTGGTTTTGTCAAGAGGTCTGGAGATTTCTTGACGAAAAATTTAACCCCTCGCGGCACTTATGATAAACAAAATTCTTGGGATAATATTTGGACTATGTAATCCGAGATTTCAAAAGGGGAATGAGCTTATCTCCGATATTTTACCTACTTAACGGAGCAAGAATATGACGCTGGAAACCGACAGCATAACAGCGCTGAGAGAGGCGATTGAGAGTCTCGAAATGAGCTTCAAAAATCTGCCGAGTTTCGACCCGGCGCTTGATCTCGACGGCTTACGTTCGGTCCTCACCGAGGTGGCTGTGAAAATGCGCGACAACTACCCCTATCCCCATCCGATGTACATGGGCCATATGATGAAACCACCCCATCCCGTCGCTCGTATGGCCTATGCTCTTTCACTCTGGATCAATCCCAATAACCATGCACTGGATGGCGGGCGAGCCAGCTCCGCCATGGAAAAGGAAGCTGTCGCGGAATTGGCGCGAATGTTCGGGTGGCAGACACATCTTGGCCATTTGTGCAGCGGTGGGACTGTGGCGAATCTGGAGGCCCTCTGGGTATCCAAATGTCAACAACCGGACAAAAAGATTGTTGCTTCAGAACAAGCTCATTTCACTCACAATCGTATTTGCTCGGTACTCGGTATTCCTTTCAAATCGGTCCCCTGTGACAAAGCCGCGCGCATGGATGTGGACGCATTGGAAAGTATTCTCAAGAAGCACGAAATCGGGACGGTTGTTGTGACTATGGGTACAACTGCGACAGGGTCTGTAGACCCGCTTGAGGACATCATAACGCTTCAAAATCGGTTCGGATTCAGAATTCACGCGGACGCAGCTTACGGCGGATACTTTATTATGGTGGATAACCTGCGGGACGAGACCCGAACCGCTTTTGATCTGCTACCTGAAGTAGATTCAATAGTCGTTGATCCTCACAAGCACGGACTGCAACCATACGGATGCGGGTGCGTGATCTTCAAAGATCCATCTTGCAGCCGTTTCTATAGCACGAATCTGCCTATACGTATTTGACTTCTTCTGAGCTGCACCTCGGAGAAATCAGTCTTGAGTGCTCCCGTTCCGGAGCATCTGCCGCAGCTCTCTGGGCGACGATGCGCATGCTCCCTCTTGTCCGAGGGGGTGAATTCGCAACAAATCTGGCCAAGTCACGAACCGCTGCTCTTAAGTTTTTTGACCTGCTGAATAGTGATTCCAGGTTCACGATTGGCTTTGCGCCTGAACTGGACATCGTAGTCTGGGCGCCCAGGGCTGATAGCGCGAGCGAAGTCTCTCGGCTGACGGAAAGTTTGTTCCAAAAAGCTGCGACGCTCAATCTGCATATGGCAAAAGCAAATCTGCCAAGAGATATTCTTGCACACTATTGGCCTGGTTTGGAGTGGGACCAGGAACACATAACTTGTTTAAGGGCTTGTCTGATGAAACCAGAACACCTTGACTGGATCGACCGTATCTGGGCTGTGCTGAATCAAGCTATGAATGATGTGGCAACAGAAAGATGATGGCCGTCGGCATATTCCGCACACGTCGCGGGCGGCCATCACATCGCCTTGTCTTATTGAATGACCTTCTTCATAAGTCTTGAAAATAAAGTGATCAAATAATTATCGCTCAAATTGACATATATTTCACTAATCTCGGCCATTAATTCGCTATAGGCGACTTCTCAGGATACCCGTATTCTGCCCTCTCTCGAGCCCAGATCTTGTCCTCCATTGCCCTGACTCGTCTGCCGTAATCGTCCAATTCATCCTTAATTTTCACGATAACATCGTCAGCGCCGTCATGAGTCGGATAAGCGCAGCATGAACGGACGACCTGCCGGTACACGTCCGGATTATCTATAATCATGCATGGTGTGAGAAGATTTTCGGAATACGGTTGTTTGGATCGAATCGTAGAGAAGAAATCACTGCGGAGAACCTCACGAAGCGATCGGTTGTGAATCTTATCAACGGCAAAATGCACGAATACGCAAGGCTCTACATCGCCGTTAGCGTTTATGTGGATATAATTCCGTCCTCCGGCAATACAGCCCCCTACGTAAGGAGCGTCGTTCCAGAAATCCGCAATAAAAATAGGATACTTGGCTCGCAATGCTTTGCCTCGTTGTCTAAGATATTCCCGCTGCTCAGGAGACGGCATTAGCGTGACATCCGGATCTTTTCCAACAGGCAAGAATAAGAACATCCAGCACACCATCACTCCCTTGCTCACCAGATGCTCGAAAAACTCATCGGTCATAAGAGCTTCAACATTCTTACTCGTCACAGTTAATGAGGTGCCGACCGGGACTCCCCTCTGCTTCAGCCTATCCATAGCATCCATAACTTTTTGGTAGACACCTTTGCCGCGTCGGGCATCGGTGGCCTGCTCAAACCCTTCCAAACTTATAACCGCTCCCGCATTTCCAAGCCTGTGCAACTCGTCGGCAACGTGATCATTTATCAGTGTTCCATTGGTGTAAAACATAAAGTACATTTCATTATGTTTCTCAATGAGCGGCAGCAAATCGTCTCTACGGGTCAATGGCTCACCCCCGCTGAAAACGATAAAACGCACTCCCATCTCGTACGCTTCAGTTAATAATCGATCTATCAATTCGTACGAGAGACCTTTTTCACGAACATATTTTCCGGAATAGCATCCAGTGCACTGCAGATTGCACTGCATGGTGGGACTTATCAGGATTGTGAATGGGGGAGCGTATCCTTCTTGTTTCTCGAACTCGGCACGTAACGATGAACTCTTCAGAAGTCCGTTGATAAACAGAGCTCGAGCCACTGCCTTAAGACAGTGTGGCGACAGTTCAGTCATTACTCTCTTGAACAGTTTAGTCGCTTGGCCATTTTCCCCTTGCTGGAGGCTCTCCTTTACAGCCTCCACAGCGGCATTAGCCTGATCCCCCTGAACAAGGTACGAGGACATAATGCTTAATGCCATGAATGTCTCGGGCGACACATGAGTAATGATTTCGAGCATAGCATTGGCCACTTGCTCGCGGGTCATTGTTTTGACTCGTTCGAGGAACTCCATGACAAAACCTCCTTGATTATATGGTTAAATTTCGGAACTCGCGTCCGCCCCCTCGCCATATGAACAGCGGGGACCGGTCCCACAGCCAAGTGTGGCCGATCGGCAACTGCCCCGCGCGGTGGTGTCCCTCACAGATCGAATTTGAATTTAAATCCGACTACAGCCCTCCCGAACTTTTGATTCATGTGTAGAATTGCTGCGACCGATAGCTTTGATCGAGTCGACCAATAACATCACAGCTCATTCCCCCGGGTATGTGATCCCGTTTTGGCCCTGTTCTGCGGCACTTGAACTGAACATCAGAACAGGCCCCCACTTGTTTTTAGCATTAATCAAACATATGATCAATTCAGCCGTGACACAAATTCCTACGCGTATTATACTAGTCGATAGGGTAATTTGGCAAGTAGCAGCGTCAGAACAGCGAGATGGGTTTTGGAGGCGAGGTCTATCTACCTCAATGCCGGAAGCGTTTTGTTGTCGCAATCTTTGTGACAGCTAAATTGGGGGCAAGTATGCAGAAATTGTCATTGGTTGTTCTCTTGTTTCTCATAATTGCTTTGGGGGCATGGGTCGTAGTGGACGCTCTTTACTGGGGGTCAACAGAGCATTTCAATCTTTTCCCACACCCCAGGTATTTTGTTTTAGCCACAATTGGACTTGCAGCTGTAGCCGCTCTCTCGTTGTTGATTTTTATTTTCGGAAAAATATTATCGAGAAAGACTCGCAGATCCGGTTGAGGCTACCCGGACAGCACGGATGTTAAGAATCTGTTGGCACCTGGGCTTCAGGTCTTGGGATCATGCCTAGCAAGATATGAAAAAACCAACTGACGTGAGGATGTAATAGGCCATCCAAGACAAAGAAATGCATGAGAGCACCCAGCAAAGGCAGAAGAAGCGCGAGAGCGGGTATAAACTCCGGCTGTTTGGGCTTTGAAGTCCATCGAATCAATTTGATTAACAAGATGCTTAGCGATCCCGCATAAATTATGAGGAACGGAAAACCAAGATCGGCCATAAATGTAAGGAAGATATTTTCAGACACTACTATTCGTTTTGTTGAATCAGCGAACTTTTCCTTTGTACTGTGACGATATACGACCTGGTAATCGTCCAAGTATTTTTCACGTGGAGCCCGCAAACCATTACCGAAGAAAGGATTCTGCACAGCAATGTGCCAAGAGAATGGATAGTTCTCGATTCTGTAGTAAGCAGGCTCATAATTGGGCTGAAGTTTTGCAATCGGCAGCTGATTAAAAAACAAAAATATCACCACCGTCAATGGGGCTAGAATAAGCAAAAATCTTCGGGCTTTTAGTGATCCGAAGGCTACTGCAATAGCTCCGAGAACGACCGGTATTAGCACGGCAGATCTGAGATCACTGAGGAAGCAAACCCCGTAACTCAGACACAATACTGAGCCGCCGATTATCATATTGCGCTTAACTTTCCCAAGAATCAGCGTCAGGGGAGCAAAGGCCAAGAGAAGCATACGATTGGATAAAGGATGAACATTTACGTCGAGAAAATGTTCAATTCCTCTGTAAAAGAAATACCTGCTATAACTCAGGATCATTATAAGTGACAACACAACAGTACAGAACCAGGTGAAGAACTCTCGTTTACGTGGAGAATTGATCAGAAATCTGGAACACCAGAAGCCTCCGAGACCGCTTGTCACAACAGAGAATCCTCGCAACATAGAATCTTTAGGTGTGTCACTGAGAGAACAGCTTATCAACACCAAGCACGTGAGGATCGCTGAAATGATCGCTTCAAGAGAACCGCCTGTACTAGGAGTTCTTTTCACAAATGAAATGCTTGCAATCAAGCTCGCGAAACAGAACAGGGCGGTTAACATTTTAGCTCTGTCACTTTCGATGACAGCGAAGCTTGGGAATACGAAAGCAGCATTGAGACAAGTCAGACAAAACAAAGACCAGGCAATTTTCTCGCCCAAGGGCAATCTACGCACAGCCGAAAAAAATAATTGTACAGGAGGACTTGAGTTTAACTCATCGACAGTAGTTGTAGTATGCATCATCTTTATTTGAGGACTTTTAAATGATTCAATTTCCGGCGGTTATTCGAATCTCATAGCATCCGCAGCATCAAGGCCACTCGCTTTCCTGGCGGGTATCAACCCTGAAATCATTCCGAGGATGATTCCCAAGACTATTCCGCCGAGAAGAGTCGCGAAAAAAACGCGGTAAGAGGGGGTCATATCGAAAATTCTCTCTAAGATTTCGACACTGATAATTCCTAATACAATTCCCAATCCCGCGCCAAGAAGACTTATTCCGACGGATTCCATCAGAAACTGGGACATTATCATGCCATCTGTCGCGCCTACCGCTTTTCTCAGCCCGATTTCCGTCGTTCTTTCCCGGACTGCGGCAAGCATAACATTGGTGATTCCAAGCCCAGCCAGTAGAAGGGTCACACCAAGTGCAGCATATAGGAACATTTTTACTATGAGTATGGTCCTCTGTATTGTCTTGAGCGTTTCAGGGTAATAGAGGACGGTTATGGCATCTGCGTAAGCAGGCTGATTTCTGATCAAGACGTTCAGGGCCTCTTCCTGTACTGTTTTAACTACATCCCAGTTTTCTGCGCGGACATAGATATCTCTGATGTGGTACATGTCCGCGTATCTCGACCTCGCAACTGAAATGGGCACGAGGATTGTGTCCGGATTTGACACATCTTCGACGCCGCCTATTACACCAACTACGAGGAACTGATGGCCGCTGATGGCTATTCTCTTCCCCAGAGCATCAGGGCTCCCATTGAACAATTTCCTGAGCATATTCTGACCTATCACACAGACGCTTTTTCTATGGGTGACATCTTCCACGCTGATGGGCCTGCCTGTGGCCACAGGGACATGGCAAATCCAGTGGAACTCGGGTTCCACTCCGAGCAATCTCACGCCCTCCGCCTTGACCGTTCCGAAACTGGCTTCAGCGTACCCGATCCAGACGACCGGAGTCACACCCGCAACACCTGACAATTGCCGGAGATCATCGATATCCTTCTGGGAATATGAACCGTGGTGCCACCGTTCACTACGGTCGAAGTCCCACGTTGCTTTCATAATTGTAGCGGCACCCAACAATTCAAGATTGCTGCCAAGATCGCTCTCGACGGAATCACCCATAGTCAATACTGTGACCAGCCCGGCCAAGCCCAGGGCAATTCCAATCACCACGCCTCTGTAGCGCCTTTTATTCCTGTAGATCTGCCGAAGGGAGAGTCTGATCAGATCTGATAATATGTTACTGGTCAATTGTTATTCCGTTACGTGAATTAACAGCATCAGTTTCTCGGAATCCGAATACATGGCGCGGGACAAAAATTTTGCACGTAAACGGTCCGTCTCAGAATTGCGATCCGATGAATTTCAAGTGTAGCGATCTTTCCATAAACGCCCTGATTTGGAGCAATTCCTCCCCCGTTGCCTAGAATCTTACAAATCCACGAATCAAGAATCTTGAGAAACTCCCATAGCTGAGGCCCTATAATTTTTTTACAATAGTTAGATCATCAAGACAAGTGCCATCAAATTACGAATTTTCCTGATGTTACGGATTTTATGTGCTATCTTAAAGGGCTTGGCTAATAAAGAACTCCTGTGACGAGAGGTAACACCTACATTTCGCGTCAGATCTCAATCTATTTTCATGGGAAAAGTTATGACCTTGGAAGAATACCAATTAAACTCCAATTCATGGCTGGGTGGCGGTGTCCGGCGGATTGTGCTGCAAGATTCAAACATTAATATTACACAAATCACCACCTTTTGCCCCGATCTCATAGGACCAGGGCCCACACAACTTTATCTAATTGAAAGCGATGCGCTAATTCTTTTGGATACGGGTCTTCCGACCGATCTCGCCAAAGATCTTTTCTATAGATGGCGCAATGAACCTATTCCGCGTAAGATAGATCAACTGCCGCCGAATTATAGTGAGCAGCAATTCCTGAACGGTTTGAAAGCTGCCGGGTACAACTGCAGGGATATCGATCTGATCGTAATCTCACACGGACATCCCGATCACTTCCTGCTCGCCAACTCCATTCTGAGTCAATGCAATGCTTCGGTATCGGCTCATATTCAGGACACTCCGGCAATGTGCAACCCATGGGGATTATTGAATATGTGGTTTTCTCGGCAACAGCAAATGGCGGCTACCGGTATGCCGAAGCCATGGTCAGGGCAGCCCGCCGTAAGAGAGCAATTAATCAGGACTTTTGAGGTCGATTTGCTGAACTTGGCCCTTACAATCCAATCGCCGTTTATCGCCAGCGGCCCCGTTAAAGTAAACGGAGCACCGGTAAAATCTGTAGAAGTCAGGCATCTTCCAGGACATTCAGCAGGCAGCATTGGGTTAATTGCAGGAGATGGGCTTGGAAAAGCGCTAATGAGTGGCGACGTTTTGCTTAATCCGATAACTCCCCACCCGGACGATTTACTGGCATATCTTCGCACACTGGAAGAGCTTTCTCATTATAATGATATCGTTCTAGTGCTTCCCGGGCATGGAGAGCTGATTAGAGATTTGGCCGCTCGAATAAGGTTTCTTCAGGAACATCATCGAAGACGTTTGGAGTTCACGTACGAGAACTTAATTACCGCAAAATGTGTATGGGATATTGCAATTATGGACGGTTATTTCGATGCATATCTAAATCCCCTTAAATTCAACCCCTTAGCGGGCACAGAAGTTCTCGTTCACATTGAGATTCTTAAGATGGTGGAGGCGGTTTGCCGCGTGGATATAAAGAATGATGTCCACTACTTCCAAAATTCGGGTGAGCCGTTTCAAGAAGTGTACGGGCGTGTATTGGAACTGGTTGGAATGACGCCGACCGGAGCGATAATGCGTTATTGATTCTCCCGCAAAATCCCTTGACAACTGAGCACGGCGGAGTTATAGAAGAAAATGAGTTCTTACTTGTATTTCCCCTTCCGGCCGATGAGGACCACGGGCGTTATGCAAGACTTAGGACAGTGGACATGGACGCCCGTGCAAAGAACCGAAAAACTAATCCTTCCAACCGGTGCATTCCCTTAGACACAGAGCATTATGTCGGTAAGAGCACTCTTGTAAATTGTGCAGGGGTGATTTTTTCAAAAGGAGTAGAGGAATGAGCGCTATCAACATTTATGTCGGCAACCTATCCTTCGACGCCAACGAAGATCAACTTAAAGAGTTGTTCGAAGGCTATGGTAAGGTCGACTCGGCCAAAATCATCACAGACCAGTTTACAGGACGCTCTCGTGGATTCGGATTTATAGAGATGCCCGATCGTGAAGAAGGTCTTCGTGCGATTCAAGAGCTGGACACAAAAGATTTCAAAGGCCGTAGTCTAAAAGTGAACGAAGCCAGGCCGAAAAGAGAAGGCGGCGGCGGTGGCGGCGGACGACGCGGCGGCGGTGGCGGCGGCGGTGGTGACCGAAGGCAGTCACGCTGGTAAGAATTCGACGGTCTCAGCATAAACAAAACAGAGCAAGAGTCTTCCCCCAGAAGCTCATGCTCTGTTTTTATTTGTGGACTATTTCATTTGCTCCGCAGAGAATCCGCCGGTAATCCGATCCGCGCAATCCGGAGCCTCGGGAAGTCATCGACAGTACCCCGATCGATTCTCTGAGCAATGTCGCAGCCCTTCTCCACCTCCCCTCTCCCGTCAGGGGAGAGGGTTTTTGAATCCCCTTCCCTTGGCGGGAGGGCCAGGGGCTTCTTAAGGGCAGTTATGGTTCCGTAGGAACCTCTGAAAGTAGCCCGGTGATTTATCGCCGGGTACTGAATGCCGCTCCAATAAAGGCCGTTCAGTCCCAGAGGGACGGTTGAAGGAGCTGTGGCCGGCGTTAATGGATCAGTCGTCGCTGACAGGACTGGAAATTTGCGTGATACGCTTTCCCGGCAATAAATTGCCGGGCTACTATCATCTCGTCCCTTCGGGACGAACCGGCCGGAAAGTTAATTTAGCGCTTATGGGGGCAGTAAAAGAGTAGGATGTGGTGAGCGAAGTGAACCGCATCGTTCGCGAAAACCTCGATTGATGCGGTTCCCCAGCGAAACGCTGGTCACCGCATCCTACGGGAACTGAGCAATGTCGTGGCCCCCTCTCCCTTCCCTCTCCCGCCAGGGGAGAGGGTTTTGATCCCCCGCCCTTGACTGGAGGGGCAGGGGGAGGGTGAAACATTCTGGAAAGATATTATGATGGTCGACAAAGTAGACCCCGGGCGTGTCCAATCTTGGATGGCCCAGGAGATAATTCTACTCCTCATCTTGTTGCTTACCGGAAAGAAGTCCGAACTGCCTCAGGTATCTGTACAACGAGTCGCGAGCAATTCCTAAGAGTTTAGCGGCGTCTCTCTTGTTGCCACTGCATCGATCGAGAGCATTCTCACACATGCAACGTGTGATCTCATCGGTGACGTCCCGCAGGGTGCGACCATCAAATTCTATATTTAATGAACGGGTTTTCTTGTCGCCGGCAGGCAACATGACATCGAATCGATTGTCGCTTGACGTTATCAGAGCCCTTTCCAAAACGTTCCTGAATTCTCTTACATTGCCAGGCCAATCGTAATTGGAAAGAGCATTGATCGTGGCCGTATCCAAAATCGGAAACGAGCTGAGCTGCATCTCAGCAGTTAGACGTAACAAAATTTCATTCGCAAGAGTGGGAATATCCTCCAAACGTTCTCGCAAGGGTGGGATAGTGATTTTTATTACATTGAATCGATAAAATAGGTCCTTCCTGAAGTCACCTCGTGCAACTTCTTTTTCCAAATCACGGTTCGTGGCTGCTATAAGCCTCGCGTTTGTTGAGATCTCTTTTTCTCCGCCGACTCTGGTGAACTTTCTTGTATCCAGAAACGTCAGCAATTTCGCTTGTAATGGAAGCGATAATTCACCAACTTCATTTAGCAGCAGAGTTCCTTGTTCCGCCAGCTCAAGCATACCCCGCTTTCTACCCATGGCGCCGGTGAATGCACCCCTCTCATGACCGAAAAGCTCCGATTCGGCCAGATTTGGAGCTATAGCAGCGCAATTCAGCGAAACGTAAGGCCCATTCTTTCGATTCGAGTGGGCATGAATGTATTTGGCAACGTAATCTTTTCCGCTGCCGCTCTCGCCAAGGAGCAGCACGACGGAATCCTGTTCCGCAATTCGCCGGGCCATCGCAAGCGTACTCCTCATCGCCTTCGACGGATACCCATCTGCAGATTCCGTCGAATAACGATCTGGCGGCCTGCGATCTGTCACATCTCTGGAAATGCCGAAAATCCCGACGGCCCTGCCTTCAATATCTTGAAGAGGGGTTATAGTGTAGCTGAAAGTTAGGGGAATATTGTTTATCGGAAAGGTGTGCTCGCCTTCAATGGCTTCGCCTTCCAATGCGCGAGTCTCTATCTCAGCCAGAAACCGGCCTAACTCAAAACCATATATGTCCTCCGCTTTTCGTCCCACGAACTCCGCAGGATTTCTATCCACTGCTCTGGCCATGGACGGATTGACCTGCACATATTTCAGGTTGGCGTCCTTTATGAAAATGTGATCATCCGCCCCTTCAAATATCGCTCTGAAACGGGCTTCGCTTTCTCGCAAAGCCTGTTCTGCCTTCTTCCGTGAGGAAATGTCCAGCAAAGTTCCAGCGACCCTCAGAGGATGGCCGCTACTATCCCATTCCACTATTCTCCCTCTGCTAAACATCCATTTCCAATCGCCTGATTTTGTCTGCAGACGATACTCAGCTTCAAGAAGAGCCGCTTTCCCTTCCGTGAAGGCATCCATTACCGCCAACGTGCCCGGCAGATCGTCCTTATGTATCAGGTTTCTATACGTTTCTAAGTCCTGTATTTCTTCAGGCGCAAAGCCAAGAATAGTCTGTATTTTTTCATTTAAAAAGACAGCTCCGGTTTTTGTGTCGCGGTCCCAGGGAATCAGGTCCGCTCCCTCTACGGCCACTTGCAATCTTTCCTGGGTTTGTCGCAGATTTGCTTCGGCCTGTTCTTTGGCCAGACGGTTGCGAATGGCGCCTATGCCATAGCTTATATCTTCAGCTAATTGTTTCCATAGCGACACCTCTTCATCGTAGAACGCATCCGGCTCCTTTGAGCAAATCACCAATCCTCCGATGGAGATGCCGTTCACAATGAGAGGCAGGCAAATCTTGGATCTATATCCCAATCTCTGATAGTGCTCGCGCCATGGAGCGAGATTCTGATCTGCAAGGACATCCTTGGAGACCTGGAGCGTCCCGGCTCGAATCGCTCTTCCCATCAAGCCTCGACCTATTGGTTGGTTCTCGTCCCATGAAACTTCTATTTTCTCCAGGTATCCATCAGTGGACCCTGCCGATGCTACCGGCTCAATGGTTTTTGCTTCATCGTATCGAGCGTAGCCCACCCACGACATCAGGTACCCACCGGTTTCCACAATGATCCGGCACATATCATTAAGAAATGATAATTCATTCTGAGCCCTCACGAGGACTTCGTTGCACTCGCTGAGGACTTTTAAGGCGCGAGCGGTTCTGCGTTCCTTTTCAGTGGCTTCTCTGTGCTCCTTTAGAATTCGATGGCGCTCGATGCCATAGTTAAGGGATCGCATAACCGCATGGGAATCGGCTCTGTCTTTGGCAAGATAATCCTGAGCGCCTCTAGCAAGTGCTTCGATAGCAAGATCCTGGTCATCAAATCCGGTCAGCACAACGATAGGAATATCCGGAGCCACACGTTGGATTTCCAACACTGTGTCCAGACCTTTGCTGTCCGGTAGCCCCAAATCCAAAAGAATCACCTCGAATGACTGTACGGCCAGAGTTTCTTTGGCTTCGGCGAGGCTTTGAACTTCAGATATGCCAAATTCGTCAGACAGACCGGCCAGTTCTCTTTTGAGCCGAAGCGCATCCACAGGATTATCTTCGATCAGGAATATTCGCATAGCAACGAGGCCCCCATTAAGAAAAGTAATTGGTTCAAGAGTTCTTGGTTTAGCCGCTAAAATTCAAGACTAACATTACGGTAACCAAAGACGCCATTTCGGAGTCCTGGCGACATAAACCCTAAATGCACTCAAGAATTAGGCTCAACATTAGTTGAATATTGCTCTCCATGCGTCACAGTTAGAGATCAACAGGCAATGGTAACTTTAGTATTTTGCGCTTTCGCGCTAAGTTGTCCAATTTTCGACGCCCGATGGATGCATGAGAGTAATTTCCCATGACTGTGGCTGCTAGGTAGTTGTTTTAAATTAAATTGGCTGAATCGCCCTCCCACACAGCCAGACGTCATTAGGTTATCAAACCGGAAAAAATATGTCCAGTAATTGTACATTGTGGATGTAACCCCTCGGTCAGGAGGAGCGTGGATTTGTCATTGTGAGAAGCGAAGTCCCGCGTTCCGCGGGAAAGGAATCCCGGATTTCATCCTGTCGCTGTCCGGGAGTAGAGATTGCTTCCCCCGCTTTTCAGCAGGGTCGCAATGACATTCTTTGGCCGCGCGTAACTGACGGTTACTTGTGGATTGTTTTCGGATCGTATGGATAGCCGTAATGTATCGGTACGCTAAATCAGTAAAAGAGTAGGATGTGGTGAGCGCAGTGAACCGCATCGTTCGCGAAAACCTCGATTGATGCGGTTCCCCCGCGAAACGCAGGGTCACCGCATCCTACGGGAACTGATCCATTAACGCTGGCCATAGCTCCTTCAGCCGTCCGTCTGGGACTGAACGGCCTTTATCGGAGCGGCATTCTTTACCCGGCGATAAATCACCGGGCTATTTTCAGAGGTTCCTACGCCATAATTGCCCTTAAGTTAGTGCCTACGGGGTATGGGGCCTGCAGCGTTCGATCATTGAAGTTATATGGCGTGTACTATTTTTACGGGCGACCGGCGGTCGCCCTCTGGTTCTGCGACGATGAAAATGTGTTTGATTTCAATAAACAGGGTCGGCAGGCATGGCCCCGCTCTTATAACCCCATGAATTTCGCGGCGATTCCTTTCATAATTTCGTTTGTGCCCGCGAATATCTGCATTACTCGGAGATCCCTCCAGGCTCTAGCAACAGGATATTCTTCACAATACCCGTAACCCCCATGCAACTGCAGACATCCATCCGCCACTCTCATAGCCATTTCGGTGGTCCAATACTTTGCCATAGAGACCTCCACCACGATATTCTTGCCTTCAATATGATCCATTACCAGCTTATCGAGGAAGGTCCTGCCCAATTTGATTTCAGTTGCCATCTCGACGAGCTTGAACTGGGTATTCTGAAATTTGGAAAGCGGCCTGCCGAACGCGGTACGTTCGCGGCAATATTTTATGGTCATTTCCAGGATGCGCTCTGCCGCGGGCACAGCGCCCAATGCGACCATAAGGCGCTCCTGCTGAAGCTTTTGCATAAGCATCAAAAAACCCGACCCTTTTTCACCGAGTAGGTTTTCTTTGGAAATGCGGCAGTCGGTGAAGAATAACTCAGCCGTATCCTGACTGTGCCACCCTATTTTCTTGAGCTTGCGCCCTTTTTCAAATCCGGGTGTTCCAGCCTCCACAACATACAGATTGACTGCACGATGCGGGTCCGGTTCGGAGGGATCCTTTGCCGCAAGAATCAATAGATCGCAGAGAATGCCATTGCTGATGAATGTCTTTTGACCATTTATGACCACATGATCGCCATCCTCCACTGCAGTGGTCTTCATCCCGGCGAGATCGCTCCCGGCGTTCGGTTCAGTCATAGCTATGGCCGTAATTATGTCGCCTGACACGCATCCCGGAAGATATTTGTGCTTGATCTCCTCTGACGCGAAAGCGGTAATGTACGGAACCACAATGTCGCTGTGCAGTGCCGCGGCCAATCCGGAGTGACCTGTGCGGACCAACTCCTCCGACATTATGACTGAATAAAGGAAATCGGCCCCCATACCGCCATATTCTTCAGGAACATCCATACATAGGAATCCCTGATCGCCCATTTTCTTCCAAATGCTTCTGGGAACTATCCCCGCTTCTTCCCATTCTTCGACGTAAGGGATGACCTCTTTCTCAAAGAATTTCCTGACAGCTTGTCGAAAAATGTTGTGCTCTTCCGAGTACTTGATGATTTCCATGCGCTTTCCTCACGGATCTTTATGATAAATGCGTACGGGATAAACCTGGCCGTCGAGATCCTGAAATACCAGTGACTTGGCTTTTTTCCATAATTCCTCATCCATGTAGCAATAAAAGCCGATCATTTCGCCTGGTGCGATTATGTGCTCTCCCGCAGGCGTGATGTTAGAGATTCTCCGCAAACGGCCCTCTGCTTCAAGATCAAACCAGCTGGGTACTGTGACCGGGCGCTGTCCGGTGTTCCTGAGGTGGATCTCAAGATTCTGGTCCATGAACTTGAGGCCGCAACACGTCTTAAACGCGAAGATCTCCTCCACAGCGGAATTCATGATGATTTTGATTTGGAGCATGGGCCTGTTCTCGGGACTGATTGGCGCCAAAGCGGGCTGGGTCTCGCCAAAAGAACATTTCGCCCAATCTTCAAAACGAGTGTTGAGTTATTGCCGTCGGCGCTCAGCCGACCGCAATAACTCAACCCAGTTATAAGAGTTTTTGGGACGGGGTCTGGGGAGACCCTTTTTGCAAAACGCTGCCTTCGGCCGCAACCAAAATCAGGTTGGCACTATTTCACTTACAAAATTGGCATCTTAGAGAGGTTGCCACAGCATTTCTTCTCCTGAAAACAAGAGATCAAATGTTATTAATAAAAAGGGTCTCCCCAGATTCCCTTCCCTCTCAGTACTTCCCTATAATCGCGATACTGCATACGTTCATGAATGGGACCCCACCGAGATTGTGGGTCAGGCCATATCGCGGGTCTTTCAGTTGCCGCTCCCCTGCCCTCCCGTGGAGCTGGAGGTACATTTCGTAAAGCATTCTCAATCCCGAAGCGCCGATCGGATGCCCGAAGCATTTGAGGCCGCCGTCCACCTGGCACGGCACCCCGCCACCCAGGTCGTAGAATCCGTCCATAACGTCATGTACGGCTCTGCCCCTTTCAGAGATGTGCAAGTCTTCATATGTTACCAGCTCCGTTATGGAGAAACAGTCGTGGACCTCCATCATGCTGATTTCTTTTCTCGGGTCCTTGATCCCCGCCTCCTCGTAAGCTCGGACGCTTGCGTGGGCAGTGGTCATGAAATGATCGCCGTCCCAATCATTGAATCCCATTTCTTCTCCACTGCTCAAGGCTAATTGTAGGGCTTTGACTGTAACGAAATCCTTAACACCCATATCTTTTGCTTTTTCCACTGTTGTCACGATAGCGCACGCTGCGCCGTCACTCACGCCACAACAATCGAATAACCCGAGCGGATGCGCAATTATGGGCGCGGCCATAACCTGATCTTCCGTGACGGGTTTTCGCAAGTGCGCTTTCGGGTTGAGGACGCCGTTGGCATGACTTTTCACGGAAACATGAGCAATTGCACGTTTGAGATCCTGGTCGGGTATGCGGTATTTGGCAGCATAAGCTGTGGCAAGTTGCGCAAAAGCGCCGGGCGCCGTCACATTGGGCCACCAGAGCCAGCTGAGTGAGCCCCAGTTGGAACCCGGATTGGGCAATCCGCCGTAACCGGTATCCTTCAGCTTCTCAACCCCCATAGCAAGACAGATATCATAAGCCCCTGAAGCGACCGCATACACCGCTCCACGAAAAGACTCAGTGCCGCTGGCGCAGAAGTTCTCCACCCGGGTAACCGGTATAAACGGAAGGCGCAACGTCATCGAAAGCGGCAGAGCGCTTTTCCCCACATTCACTTCATCCATGCAGGTGCCTAACCAGGCGGCCTGAATATCCCCACGGTCGACCCCGGAGTCTTGGATACATTCCGTAAAGGCTTCGACCATCAGCTCTTCAGCGCCTACATCCCAACGCTCGCCAAAGCGGCTGCACCCCATGCCTAATATCGCTACCTTATCTCTAATTCCCGTAGCCATCTTAACGCCTCGCATTTCGTGACATTTCAGAATTTGAAAAGCTTTTCTATGAGTTGGGATTTCATCAAATCGCCGTCTATTTTAAGTTTCCCGGACGTGTATGCTTTCATGGCATTCAGTTGGCCGCTAATTAGTGCAAGGAAATCCTCGTCGGCCATCATGATTGTGGTCGTGGGCTTTTCATGCTTACCGGCAGCAGCCTCGCATTGACCTTCCTTTATAATCGTGTACCACTCGCCGCCTCCGGGACCGCTGATTTGAAATTGAAAAATGACATTCACTCCCGCCGCCTTTTCAGCCAGAAAAGCATCACCAATCCTGTCAAAAACACCCTTCACTGTACGAGTTCCGCCGGGCGCCGGCTCCTCTTTCTTTGGAGTGAATGCCTCGAGCATTGATCCCACAGCAATGGTCGCGTTGTAGTATTCAGACGATGTGGAGAGATTATTAATTGCATCCCATTGCTGATGAATCTGTTCGACAGTGGGGGAGGTCTGACCATCGCCGACCACGGCCCCCGGTCCGGTCCGGACCGCAACCCTGTTGAATGTGCCCACACCGGCATTAAAGATCATGCCGGTTTCAGCACATTTATCCGAGCAAAGGTATAGGACAAGAGGCGCCACATACTCAGGTTTGATCTTGTCAAACAGATCGGATGGCACCACATCTTCTGTGAGCCGCGAGGCAGCCATAGGCGCCACCGCATTAACCCTGATATTGTACTTTTCTCCTTCAAGCTTGAGGGTATTCATGAACCCCACCAATCCCATTTTTGCCGCGGAATAGTTCGTTTGCCCGAAATTTCCGTAAAGACCTGCAGCGGACGTGGTGACAATAATTCGGCCAAACCCGGTCTCCCGCATCTTTACGAAGGCAGGTCGGGAAACATTATAAGCTCCGTTAAGATGAACAGAACAGACCACCTGCCATTCGCTCGGTTCCATTTTGGCCAGAGACTTATCCCGGAGAATTCCCGCATTATTGATAAGAATATCTACTCGTCCAAAAGCGTCTATGGCCTTCTTCACTATTGCCTCGCCGCCTTCAGGCGTGGCCACTGAATCGTAGCTGGCGACCGCTTCTCCACCAAACGCCTTTATTTCTTCTACTACTTTTTCAGCAGGCGCAGCGGATCCTGTCCCTGAGCCATCCCTGGCTCCACCCAGGTCATTGACTACTACTCCTGCTCCTCGCCTGGCGAGTTCAATCGCGTAAACTCGTCCGAGACCTGCTCCTGCCCCGGTCACAATAGCGACTTTGCCGTCAAAGCGAATCTCATCTTCCGCTGGAATCTCAGCAGCGACCTGGCTTTCGGTCTTTACTGGTATGGCTTTCCAGAAATAGCCCGTAAATCCTCTGTCTTTATCAGTGTATCGTCTCCTGAATGTCAGAGTTACGGGTTGCCCTACCTTTACGTCAGCCAGCTCGCAGTCAGTAAAATCGGCCATAAATCGACCGCCACCTTCGAACTGAACCATGCCGTAAACAGAAGGCGGATCAACAGATACGGCCAGCAGATCCCCTGTGAAACTCTTCACCAGAGCCGGAACATCGGCAAATTCATAATCGACTTGGGTTTTCGCCTCGTGACATGCCGGATTGACACAAATGTCCATCTTGGGAAATTGGGGCGTGCCGCATTTCTCGCATTTACCGCCTACCATGCCGAGCAGCATTTTACGATTCCGCCATAAGACTGTCATGGCAGTCTGTGAGGGATACTCTGCCCGGATACCCATTTCCGTTTGAATGAGGTCCCTGAATTTTAGGAATTTGGCGTAGTTATCTACTGTTTTCTTATTTTCGAGGCAACCGGTTATGCCGATCTTTTTTGGAAGATTCAATATATTTTCAGTTACTTGAAAATACAGCGCGTCACAGCCCTGACCGAAACCTGCCAGCAACAGGCGATCCCCTGGCGATGCTTCCTGTAGAGCCTGCACAAACATGATCAAAGGATGCGCAGACCCGGTTTCGCCGCAGACCTCGTGGAGATTATCCGCCAGTTTCTCGGGACCGGCTCCAAGACTCTTCGCTATTTTTCGGTGTTCCGCCTTAAAGAAGCACGGGAAAATAAATTTATCCACATCGTCCATCGATATCGATAGCTTATTGAACAGACCTGAAACAGCTTCGGGGATGATTTTGGAGTAGCCTTCGTCTCGAACCCATCGCTCCTCCCACATATAGTCGTATCTATTTCTGTCCCCTCGATAATGATCGACAAAGTCATGAGAAACTGAATAGGAGCCCTTGTATTCGGCTATGACATCTTTATCTCCCACCATTAACGCGGCCGATCCATCGCCGAACCACATTTCGTAAAAATAAGCTGACTTTGTATCCCGTTTATCCGAGGCGGCAACGAGGATTTGATGAAAATCCCCTTGCCCCACAACAGAGAGCGCTGTTATCAATCCTGTTGTCCCCGATTTGAGCGAAGCCGTGAAATCCTGGGCGAGGACATTATCTCTGAAATTTAAGACGGTTTTCAAAACACCAGCGTTGTTTCGATCTTGGAATGGCAATGTCGTGGAACACAAATACAGCGCATCAACATCGGATTTATCCATTCCGCGGATACAGTCTCGGGAAGCCGCGACAGCCATAGTAAGGCTATCTTCATCCCAGTTGCAGAACGATCTTTCACCTTGCGCCACCATTATTATGGCAGGAGCAAACCAGCCCATGCTCTGAAATACGCTCATGCGATCCAGCCGCAGTCTTGGTATATACCCACCGTACGAAGTAATGCCGATCATCGTAGGCTCTCCTGTTCGGGTTAGAATTTGAATAGTTTTTGGATGAGCTGCGATTTCATCAGATCGCCCTGGATTTTGAGTTTTCCGCTGGTGTACGCCTGCATTGCATTTAGTTTTCCTGAAATCATACTCAAAAAATCCTCATCAGACATGAGTATGGTAGTGGTCGGACTGGAATGAATTCCCTGAGAAGCTTCACACGCGCCATTCCGAACAGATACGTTCCAATCGCCGCCCTCAGGTCCCGAGATGCAGTACTGAAAGACAACATCAATACCTGCCGCTTTGTCAGCCAGGAAGGATTCTGTTATACGGTCGAATATTCCCTTGACAGTCAATTTTTTCGTAGGCTGAGGCTGCGAAACCGCTTGGGCCGGACCGGGCTCTACCAGCTTACCCAGAGCGGTTATTGCATCGTGATATTCAGCAGCGCCCTCCAATGAGGTAATCTTGCCAATATTTTTGGCCACGTCTTCGGGTGTGGGGATTTCAGTTCCGCCGTGAAGTTGTACGCCTGAACCCGTCATTAATGCGACCCGGTTGTAATAACCCATTCCTGCATTATAGATTGCGCCAGTGACAGGACATTGTTCCGAGCAGAGGTAAAGCACCAGCGGTGCTATAAATTCCGGCTTCAGTTTATCCGCTAAATCGGGAGGAAGCACATCCTCAGTAAGTCTCGTTCTAGCCGTAGGCGCTATGGTATTAACTTTGATATTGTGCTTCTCGCTCTCGATTTTCAACGTGTTCATGAAACCTACCAAGGCCAGTTTCGCTGCTCCATAATTGGTTTGTCCGAAGTTGCCATAAAGGCCGGAAGCCGAAGAGGTCAATATAATCCTGCCGTAGCCGTTTTCTCGCATTTTCAGGAAAGCCGGCCTGGAGACGTTGTATGCTCCGTCGAGATGTACGGACATTACGATATTCCAATCCCGGGGCTCCATTTTTGCCAGTGATTTGTCGCGTAAAACGCCTGCGTTATTGACAAGAATGTCTAGCTTCCCGTAGGTGTCTATTGCTTTATTAACTATGGCTTCACCGCCCTCCGGAGTGCTTACCGAATCATAGCTGGCTACAGCCTCTCCGCCGAAGGCCCTAATTTCTTCTACGACCTTATCAGCTGCACTTGTGGAACCGTCCCCGGAGCCGTCTCTCGCTCCGCCCAAATCGTTCACGACGACTTTTGCGCCGCGTTTGGCTAATTCCAAAGCGTAAGCACGGCCAAGGCCCGCTCCCGCGCCCGTCACAATAGCTACTCTTCCATCAAAGCGTATCCATCCATCGCGAGATCGCTTTTCAGCCTCCTCCGCTGTAATCCATTCGACCAATCCTCTATCAATAGCAATTTCGCCGGTCTCGGCATTAATAGTTCTGAAGAGAGCCTTCCCTTCATCGATTTTCCAAATCTGCGTCTTGATCGCGACGCCCGGATAGAGAGGTTTAGAGAACCGGGTCCGAAACCTTGTCATACACTCAGGCTTACCAGGAAACAGGCCCTTTATCACTGCACGGCATGCATAACCATGAGTACAAAGACCATGCATAATCGGTTTCTGGAAGCCGCTCGCTTTTGCAAAATCCGGATCTACATGAAGCTGAAATATGTCCCCGCTAAGCCGATACAGAAGCGGCTGATCCTCTCCTGGTCTATTTTCCTCTTCCAAATCAGGCGGGCGATCGGGGAACTCCACCGCCTCTTGAGGAGCATCAGGTCCGCCAAATCCGCCATCGCGTCTGGAAACAAGAGTAAAAATATTAGTAAAGAGCTTCCGACCGTTCGAGTGATAAGTATCCGCCTCAGCCACCACCAGTGCCCCAGTTTTCAAGCCCTTATCGTAAATATGAGTTATCGAGCCCTCTGTGGTGAGCTTGCCTTCAGCGGGCATCGGATTATGAAAGATAATGTCCTGCTCGCCATGAAGGATTCCTGCGAGATCCACATTCGAATTTATCGCAGCTTCGGCCAGGAATTCATAAACAGTTGCGATGGAGAAGCTGGGTATAACCTTTAAACGATTTTCATAGCAATATTCCAGGTCCTCGAAGCCTGCGCCGACGCCCAACGCGTAGAGGACGACGTCTTTCCACTTATACTCCCTGGTCAAGGGACCGATTCTCTTACCGATGCTGTTTAGATTCAGAGCCATCGGGTCCTCCCGTGATTTCTATTTGTTATTGAAGGCCGGTATCAGAATGAACTTCAGCGTTTCTTTCACCATCGAATAATACTCATCCCGCTTTGCATCCAGCATGGAACGGAAGAAATCCTCTCCGGAAATGAAGTTGTGAATGGCGTTCATCATTGCCAGGACCTTCATACGAACCATCTTCGGAACATTCTTTTTGTCTTTGCACAGGCCCATGGAACGGGCGATATCCGAGACGAGTTCCGGCACTGCCAGGTTGAAGAGGGATTCATCCCGTGTTTTCCCGAAATACCGAAAGAGCACCAAATTAGAGATTTCAGGATGTTCAAAGAGGTAGTCAGTCATTATGTCAATTGCCAATTCCATCCGGTGGGCAAGTGGTAGTCCGTGAATCACTGATTCTACCTCGACAAGCTTCTGCCGAAGGTCTTCATTTATGTCTGTTACCACAGCCTCGTAAAGGTCGCTTTTTTCTCCCCAATGGTAGTAGAGCGTTGAGATGTCGATTCCCACGTCTTCAGCAATCATGCGAGTGGTCGCGCCATGATATCCGTACTCGCCGAATATACGGCGAGCCTTCTGAAGGATCCTGGCCTTCATGGAATCGGGGTCTTTGCGGGCTTTTTCCAGGGAACTTGCCATTAAATTGTTCCAACCAATACTTCCAGCAAATGATGGAAACAATATTTTAGATAAATTACCAAGTCAAGAAGAACTTGTGGGAAGGATAAAACCTGCGGATGGAAGAAAGACCGGGAATTAGCTTTTTCAGAGCGGCCCCGAAAAGGCCTCCGGGAACCCGCTGAGGAGACAAGGGAAGAATGTGGGAGAACCCGCTTTTTGCAAAAAGCCGGATTCTCCCACACCCTCTCCGGCAAAAACTCCAATTGGCTAGCGGTGGGGTAAGCAGGGTTTCCAACGTGGGGCAGTCCCGCGTTCAGCGCGGACTTCCAGCCTGCCCGAATGGATCCTACATAACGGCTTCACATATGCTACGGTAGCAACCGACCACTGTGCGGTCGTAGATATAGATTGGTAGCGGCCGGCCTCCGTGCCGGTCGATTATATTTTTCTCGTTCCCAGGCTCTGCCTGGGAATGCATAACTGGGGGCTCCGCCTCCGACGATGTTCCACATAATCACCGGGCAGAGAGGCGAGAATATTCAATCGTAAGATCGCGGCATCTGTAGGGGCAGACCTGTGCGTCTGCCCGTGCTCCCAGAGGAAGCGAAGGCAAGGATGCGGTGGAACTCGCTTTTGCAAGAGAGGCCCCGAGAAGCCCATCGGGAACTGTAACAAAAAAGAAGAATGTCCCCTTTTTGACCCCAATAGAAAATTAATCCCCGACAAATTAACTCACGTTATTTCCGAAATTGGCGAGCCGAGGGAATGCTCACGATTTAGGCTGCAACGGTAATCGCGTGATGCGTATACGTTTCTGGTCTATCACGCAGATGGATGCCCCCAAAGTACCTATTGGCACGCGATCGAGCACTTTCCCCAGTAATTCGCACATCTGGATATCGGAGTAGTTCCCGCCACGAAACAGGATTAAACCTGGTCGTTCAGATAAACTGAGCGCCAGGAGACGCGGGAAATCCAGATCTGCAGTAATGAGAATGCGGCCTTCGATCCGAGCGGTTTCCAACAATTCGGTGTCTGTAGCGCGATCCATACCGATTTCATGAGCGTGAACTCCCTCGTGTCCGTGGGCCCTTAGAACATCGAGCAAAAGAGACGAAACCGGCATATCAAGAAGAAATTTCACGACGCGAACTCAACTACTTGCTCGTCAGCGAGCAAAGAAGCATAATTTAGGGCTTCTTGGATGTCCTCCGGTTCCAGGTAAGGGTATGCCTTCAAAATCGATTCATTAGTTTCTCCGCCTGCCAGTAATCCCAAAAGACGTGAGACCGGGAATCGCAATCCACGAATAGTGGGCTTGCCACCACATATCTCGGGGTTGACAGTGATACGTTGAAACGCCGTCATGAATACCTCCTCTCTTGGTATTCTCTATCATTATACCAGAACGTAATCTCGATTCACGATATTAACTCTTGCGTAATTCCGGAGCGACACACTTGATTTGCAATGAGAACGGGATCAGGCCTTGAAATGAGATCGCAGGTTCGGGCAGCCAACAGGCCTCCGGAAGAGAAGATGCGGTGGAACCCGCCTTTTCCAGAGAGGCCCCGAGAAGCCCACCAGAACGGTAACAAAAAAAGAAGAATGTCCCCGTTTTGCACCTTTTGCCTCATCATAAGGCCTTCGCCTAGAATGGTACGTCATCCTCTCTCGGTGGGGCTGGTGTTTGGCGTCTCAGAGCCAGTTTCGCCTGATTTGAGAATAACCATGCCATGCCCTTTTCTGTCACCTTGTAGACAGTATACTCATCGCCATGATAATCATGATCTAATTCGTTTATCAGCATTCCTTTGTCTAGAAGCGACTTCAAACCTAAGGTAGTTGCAAGTTTGGTGAACCCGGCATTCTCCATGTCTTGTCGTACGAGCCCTACGGGAACACCGTCGTCCGGGCTATCAATCTGCTGGGCGACTGAGACCAGGGCTGCAATCTCGTACTGCTCGAGGCCTTCCAGTTTTGCGACAGATTGGACATGACCAAGTTGTCCGAGTCGCTCCTTTTTTTCCAATAGTGCTCTGAGCTTTGTAGTTACTTGAGATTTAAGCTTATCGAAGTCGCTCTTGGATTCAGTGGAATATCGAATGATTGAGCGGTGTTGAACATCGAACGGGAATCGACTCTTCCGTTCTTTTTCTGAACATACCAAAACTACTTCTTTCTGGCTTGCTATAGCGTAGCCAAGCTCAAACCAAACATTGGGATTATCGGTCGTGATCTCCGCGAGACAAATAGACGAAGACTCTATTTCTGTCTGAATATTGTCTATCGGAATACTGACAGCTGGATCTCTGTCCACTCGGTACGGATCAAGCCCGGCATCCCTAATTTCTGGAGCAAAAATGTCCTTGTACCTTTTATCGAACCGGCCGTCATCAAATGGCTGGATGACGAAACATCGCGGCATTGCGTTGTTCCTTTCTGATCACACAAGTTCCGGTTGTTCTGAATTATAGCACCACTAAATCCCTGTGTCGCTTTGCAAAAACTAGATCGGCCATTTTGCTTGCTCCGACCGAACAACAGGGGATAATCATCCTAGGAGGAACTGCCCCAGAGGGATGTGGCCAAATCAGCCGATGATGAATTCAATGTGCGCTGCATCATGTCACTATGCTCTGAAGCTCAAATTTGGCTTCTGCAGTGGCATCAAATTCTTCTGTTAGCCCGGTCACTGCACCGTCAAGCAGTTCTAGTATCGGGTCCAAGTTCCTGGCGAATGCTAGACAATTGATACGGGTGTGATGGCCAAGGGCAGCATGTCCCTGCGTATCAGTAGGATACCGGAACGTGTACGATGCCGGGTCAAGTTCCTCAATTCCCTCCACGAGTTCTGAAAATTCTTGGAACGTTCGCATGCCTGGAACGTCCGTCTCCCAAGTCCAACCGACGCCATCAAATATAATCTTAATTCCAGGAAGCAGAGCCGAGAGCCGATGAACTTTGAACAGTTTTGACGTGTCCAGGCGCGTAATATCGAGCAGGTGAAGCAGCTGCGCCCCTCGATATACTATAGCTTTCATATAAAGCTCTAAGGAGTGACGATACAAAAACAAAATGGGATATCCATCAAAATCACGGTAGTGACCCGAGCTTACAAACGTTCTGCAGAGTCGTTTGCCGGCTTCATGGTATCCGGCAGCAAATGCAGCTAGATCACTGATCGGGTCATGGCGGAAGTTGAAGACTACATTGCCATACCAATCCTCAGATTGAAATACCCAGTGCACGGATTCCCCCCTTTGCGGGGTCGCAATGACATTTCTTTGGCTGCCTGTACCTGAAGGGTTGCGATTTAACGAGAAGGCATCACGGCTTCGCAGGACTTCTAGCTTCTATTTTTCGACCTCGCGCCCAGCGCTTCCGAATTCCTTCGAATATAATTCCCAATATTATCAATGTATAAGGTTCTATGATAAATCTCATACGGTTGTTTTCCTGATTCTCAAAAAGATTCACCACCGCCGTAACGTAACTTATAGTAAGCCAGACGAATATCACGGTCGCGGCGTATGACACGTCCTCCGGTCTATTTCTTATCCATCGGCCAGCCAGATAAGCACCATATCCGATGGAGAGCACCAGGCTATATACGATCAATAGCCCTATACATTCCCTTTTCAAACTCCCATAAAATACCGCATTGTAGGCCGTAACCAGAAACGATATGTGGTCCCTGTTGGGGCCAAGAAATAGATAATCGGTTGCCGGCGTCAGATAAACCGCGAAACCATTCAGACAATTTTTGACAAAATCGCCTGGTCTGGACTTGATGACGCAGATCGTTTCATCAAAGCTGGCCTTGGAAGCGGCTACGTATCCGATATAATTATAATTTGGTCCAAAGGACGGCGGATCTTTCTCTTTTTGATCCAAACTCGGGATATCGGTTTTAGGAGGCTCCGGCAGATATTCCCGGTAGGCGTCGTAGTCGCTGAAAGCCGGTACCGTGAGGAGTCTCGACAGCTTGCCCTCTTCAACCAATGTCAGTGTTTCTTCATTGAAGATCAGCTTGGCTTGGCTTCTGGCGAGATTCAAGCCCATCCAACTGCTGGTTCCGAAAAAGCCAAAATAATGCCAGTTCTTGACTTGCCAGCCCATAATCAGAATCAAGGGGATCGCGACAGCCGCTATCAACGATTTCAAGCGAATGCGGCCGTAAAGATATAAAGTGACACATGCGGCGATAATCCACAGAGCCTGGAAGAGACTCCAGGTAAGGACAAGACATGCCAGGCATATAAAGAAGATTGCCCCGTATATTGACTTACGGTCGGAGAGCCACTTATGCAGAAAGACCGCGGAAAGACATAATATGCTCGCGATCGGGTACGTGTACAAAAGCCAATTTTCGTACAAAATTGTCGTTGGGCTTGCCACAAAAATGATAGCCAGTGTCGTGGATAGTCCTCGCGACAATCCAAGCCTGTTCATTATAACCACGAGCGAAACCGCCATAATCAGCCCGAAGGCCAAGTGCAGGATGTGGAACGCTAGATCGAGATGGTTCGGGAATGTTTTGAGAATTACTCCAAGAAATAGATTGAAGAGTGGTGGTTGACTATGTAGATAAAAAACACTTTCAATGAGACGGTTCTGAAGCAAATTGACGCCTAGAAACTGCCAAGCGTAATACAAGGGGATTATGTCGAAACGAACGCCTAGGTAGTAGTACAGCGCCCTGGATATGATGAATGCCAGCACCACTATTACTGCGGGGTTTGCTAATCTGGAGGGAAGAGTGTGACCCGAGTTGCCGGCTTGTGAATTCATAATTCAGTGGATGGACGGAAAAGCCCCCCTGTACCATCGGAGAGGGGGGCGGGTGGCGACAAGAATCAGTTTAATAGGCTCGTAGGAGTTTTCCGAATTCTACTGCTGTCGACGACGGTGCTGCTCCTCGCCGCCAGGGAATTGAAGCTGCTGCTGTTGCTGTAATTTCGTGGGCTGCTGGATTTGCTTCGGCCGTATCGTCGGTTGGTGAGTGGCCGCTCCCGTTCCAAGCTTCGTTCCCAATCTTGTGCCAATTCCGGTTCCGACACCCGTGGGCGCCTTGGTGACAAGCCCTGTACCGCGGGTCGGAACACGTGTAAAGACGCCTGTCCCGATTAGAGATGGGGTCGAAGTCGGTTTGAAGGTCGGAATCCGAGTAGGTACTAGTGTATGGATCTGCGTTGGACTGAACGTCGGACGGAATGTCGGCAGCCTTGTACCTGTCCCGGTTCCTGTTGTAGTTGGGCGCAGAGTCCCTATGAAAGTCGGTCGAAGTGTCGGAAATTTAGTTGGCAAAAGAGTTCCGATGAATGTCGGGAAACGTGTGGGCCGACGCGTCGCTGTCATTGTGCCTGTACCGGTTCCAGTGCCTGTTCCAGTACCTGTCCAAGTGCGAGTCCCGGTTCCTGTTCCCGTCCACGTTCGGGTATGCGTTCCCGTGGGAGTCGGAATGATCACAATTCCGGGAGGAGGCAGAAATCCCGGACCGTACGGGATAACTATCCCGGGTTCAGGGAGATAATCCGGGTACCACGGTCCTTCAGGTGGCATTACAGTCCGGCGACAATTGGCAACCCGGTTAGATAAGGTCCCCGGAATGGTGGTCCGGTTGATAAGTTCTCGCAAAACGTCTTCCGTCACTCCCATAATACCGGAAGGTTCTCTATCCCGTTCAACGACCACGGTCTGACACGATCTCAAGATTTGCTGCTGAGGCAACTGTTCCGATACATTCTTGACCATGACTGCGCCGAAGTTGACCGTGATTTGTGTTTTGTTCGGATCCAAATCTTCAACAAAAAAATCCGCGGTCTCGTCGGTTGGGATTATTGCAACCAGCGCGGTCGGAGTGAATACTGCAAATGATGATGGAGGAGTGCCCTTGGGTAGCTTTTTCACAAACCGAACAATCCCTTGACCCACCTGAGCGGCGAATTGAGTTGATCTTCCTTGTCGTTCAAATCCCAAGAACTGCAAGGCTGTGGCGGCACCTAGAGACGCATCGGCCTGCACGGCTTGAGTTCCCTTCCACCACAACCGCGTGTTGGGTTCGGGGTCCGTCCCGATCAAATCCTGTAGGAATGTCGGATCCTTCTCCCCAAGGGCATAGAAATCCGGCGCACCAGCGTGCAGTATTACGGCAGCACCCTGGATGCGCTGCGCCAGCCCAATCGCTCCCGCTGTACCCGGTGGCGCTTGCGCTTGGGATATGGTGGCAAGCTGAAGGCAGCCCGCAACGATGATGATAACGAAGCCCCACTGAATTAGACGCCTTTTTTTTCTGAGCATTTTACCCCCTTTGGCCTGAAACAAGTTCGATCAAACCCAAAGCAAAACATCTTAGATTTGTTATGCATCCAAAATAACAGCCAGACGCGTAATCAAGAGAAACACTGTTAAAGGGATGGCCTGCAAGAATCTCCCGAGAATTTCGCAGGTTTAACTCATTCTTGGTCATAATGCAAACCAGGCCGGTTGGAATCGGCGCTATGTAGTAATGTTTGCAAGCGAATAGGGGCATGTGACCGCTTAGACACATGCCCGGCAGAATTCGAATCTTTAATTGGATTGAAGCGCCGGCTGAACCGGCGCTCCCTGCAATGTTATTTTAAACTGTTAACTACAATCAACGACGATGTTGCTGCTGTTGTTGCAGATGTTGTTGTTGCTGGAACTGTTGGTGCGTGGGCGTATGCGTGGCCATATGCGTCGGGGTATGTGTAATCGTCTGTTTCAGGAACTGCCCGGTAGAGCGCGTGGAGCTTCTCGTCGAGAAGGTGGTAATTTTGGTGCCGTGCCCGAAAGTCGCCGCGCCCGTTGGTTTAAATGTTGGAATCTTGGTTGGCACGAACGGAGCAACCTTCGTACTGAAACCTGTGGGCAAGAATGAGGTCTTGGCGAAGGTAGGAAGCCCTGTCCCAGCACCGGTCCCAGTATGTATCAGACTCGGGAAGAATGTCGGCCTAAACGTGGGAAGCTTTGTGCCCACACCGGTCCCGGAACCCACGAAAGATGGAAGAATCGTCGGCAAACCTGTGAACCCCTTCGTCGGAGCCACCGAAGGCAACAGAGTGCTTGTATGGCTCAAAAAAGGCTGGACGCCGGTTTTTGTACCAAACCCGGTCCCAGCCGATGTCTTGCTGAATGTGGATGTGTGGGTCGCTGTACCCGTTCCGGCACCTGTGGGTTTGTGGGTCGCCGTGCCAGTGCCGGTACCAGTCCCTGTTCCAGTAGCGGTCGAGATAACCGCGGTCAGGACCGATGTGCCGATGAATGTGGGTTTGTGGGTCGCCGTACCCGTGCCGGTGCCTGTGCCAGTAGTAGGAGTTGTCCCACCAGTAGGCGTCCCCGTGCTTGTGGCAGTGCCAGTCCCGGTGCCGGTACCTGTCCCGGTGCCAGTACCCGTTCCAGTGCCAGTACCTGTCCCGGTGCCAGTACCCGTTCCAGTGCCAGTACCTGTACCTGTGCCTGTACCTGTGCCGGTTCCTGTGCCCGTGCCTGTGAATGTCGGTGGCGGCGGCGGAATCGGAATAAATCCTATTCCGGTCCCCGGATCATAATAGTCTCCTCCATAGGGCATGATCAGCCCTTGGTCCGGGAGGTAATCGGGGTACCAGGGTCCGGGCGGGGGAGTTGTAATCTGTGTGCAACCGGGAACTCTCTCCGGCAAAGTGCCGGGAATAGTTGTTCGTTGTACCAATTGCCTCAGAACATCAGCAGACACTCCCATGACCCCGGAGGGCTCTCGGTCGCGTTCAACAACAACCGTCTGGCACGATCTCACGATTTCCTGCTGAGGAATTTGGTCATTCACATTCTTGACCATCACAGCGCCGTTCAGGACGGTTATCTGTGTCTTATTGGGATCCAATACTTCGACAAAGAAATCTGCCGTATCGCCGGACGGTATAACTGCCGTTAAAGCCGTTGGGCTAAAAATCGCGAACGATGACGGCGGAGTTGTCTGAGGAAGTCGTTTTCTGAAACGCGAAATCCCCTGAGGAACCATACCCGCGAATTGGGTTGATCCTCGCTCACGTGAGAACCCCAAAAACTGTAAGGCTGTAGCCGTCCCCAGGGAGGCATCTGCCTGGACTGCCTGAGTTCCCTTCCACCATACCCTCGTATCCGGGTTTGGGTCCGTGCCGATCAGATCCTGGAGGAAAACCGGGTCCTTCTCCGCAAGCGCATGGAACTCCGGCGACCCCGCGCGTTGGATCATGCCCGCGCCCTGGATGCGTTGCACCGGTCCTAGCATTGCGCCCGCTTCCGGTCCGGGCGCTTGCGCCCCGGAGATCGGCACCAGTCCGAGCCAACCAATGAGAACAGCGCTAAAGCAAACTCCTAATGCTCGACAATTTGCTTTCCAACTCATTTAGATACCCTCCCAAATTTGACACCCCGGTTTCCGGGAGCCGAGAAGCAATTTGCGCCAATGTCTTACGATTTAGAGTCTGTATCATTGTGCAAATGGCGTTACGGAATTGTAATTATGCAATCTCCATTTCAAGATTTCTCATTCGAACATTCAAAAGGACCCGAATAACAATTTACTGAGAAATTGACTAAGCAACTAAAACTTTTGAGGAAAGGCTTTGTCGAGCAAATGCACCGATCCGCGGGCTTTCGAGCCCCCCTACTATTCTTGTTTTCAGCACTTGATTTCCATCCCAAAATAGCGGCAATTTCCGAATGTTAACCAAAAATTAATCGCAACCGTCTATTCTAATTTCCCATTATTGTAATTAACAAATATGGTAAAAATCTAATTTCCTCATGTCAAGGCAAATGGATTTTCTTTAGTAAGCATTCACTTATGCGGGGGGACAGGAAGAGTTCGGGGGACGATCTTTGGTTGTGTTTCGATTTTTTCCTCGCGTTTATTTGGAGAGAATTGTATAGACACGAGCGCCCATCATGTTTCGAGG
>JBKQRG010000456.1:0-12512 GCA_052144015.1 Desulfomonilaceae bacterium | reverse complement strand
ATCAGGACATCGTTTATAACATGGAATTTCCAAATGCACATGCAACAATTCGTCTTCTGCTACAGCCACTTCAAGTGTCTACGCTGAAGTGTTATACTTGAGTAGATGAGTGCCTCGAAGAAATTTCGCCATCATGCACAATAAAGACCTTTTCAGACTCAAAATTGAAGCCGAGCAAAAATCTTTCTCTCGCGCAACCAAAAAAAAGCTGCGACAACCGGGATTTGTTGCTGTTGGAATTCTAGTAATTGCAGCAATCGGGTTTGGTGTTTGGGTGGGGATATTTCGCTCATCCGTTGAAGTAGAGTCAATAAAAGTTTCGAACATGTTCGTATCACGGGCTCTCACCGTTTTAAATGCGAGCGGTTATGTTGTAGCGCAACTAAAAGCAGCGGTTTCTTCAAAAGCCACAGGTAGAATCGAGCATCTGTATGTCGAAGAGGGGAAATCCGTCAAGGAGGGTGAAATCATGGCTCAATTGGAGAACCGAGATCTCGAGGCTACTTTCGAGGAGGCCAAAGCAAATCTCAGAGTAGCAAGAGCGGCTCTGAAAAATGCTGAAGCAGAGCTGGACGAGGCGACTTTGAATTACAATCGGCATAAAGGACTGAGGGAAACCGGAGCAGTGTCGGAGCAGACGTTTGATGCAGTTGAAGCTCGATTCAAGAAAGCTCGGGCAATGGAAACTTCTGCACGTTACACTGTCGATAAGGCGGATCACGGCGTGAAAGTCGCTGAAGTTAATCTTGAATATTCGCTGATTCGTGCCCCATTCGACGGAGTTATCCTGACCAAAAATGCTGATAAAGGTGAAGTAGTGGCTCCGTTCGGGGCAGCGCTCAACGCCAAAGCCGCTGTGGCAACAATGGCGGATCTAAATTCGTTAATGGTCGAAGTGGACGTGGCTGAATCCGGTTTGGAAAAGGTAAAAGCCGGGGGAGCGGCTGAAATTCGATTGGATGCATTACCCGGCGAACGTTTTCCAGGGACGGTTCATATGATTGTGCCTACCGCAGATCGAGCAAAAGCCACCGTGCTCACCAAAGTGCGATTCAATAAAAGGGATGACCGAATACTCCCCGAAATGAGCGCAAAGGTGGCATTTTTGGAACGAGCATTAAAAGATGATGAGCTGGAGCCTTTTCTCGGAATTCCAATTTCTGCTGTGCGTGAAAATGGGAATCAACATTTAGTATTCCGGATCAATGATAATCGTATTCACCTGATTCCTATACAGATCGGCAGAAACTGGGGTGAATCACTCGAAATCGTGTCAGGAGTGAAACCCGGTGATTTGATAGTCATTCAGCCGACCAAGAATATGGCGGACGGGACCAGGGTGAAAAAGAAGGAATGATTGCGTCTGTATCAGAATCATCACCTCTGGTCCTCGTAAGAGATCTATCCAAGTCTTACAAACGAGGAGACCAAGAAATCCCGGTACTGAAAAATCTTTCTCTTGAAGTCTCACAGGGGGATTTTTTGGCACTAATGGGACCTTCAGGTTCCGGAAAAACGACGCTGCTGAACATCATTGCCGGAATTGATACCCCGGATGGCGGCATTCTCCGTGTTAACGGGGTAGACATCGCCAGCCTGAGCGAATCGGAGCTGGGCTTTTGGAGGGCCAATAATGTAGGCTTCATTTTCCAATTTTATAACCTCATTCCGGTTCTGACTGCGATAGAGAATATTCAGCTTCCCTTGCTGCTCACTTCGTTATCTCGCCGAATTAGGCGAGAACATGCTTTGGCGGCATTGGAGGTTGTTGGGCTTTTGGATCGAATGGATCATTACCCCGCACAATTATCCGGAGGTCAGCAGCAACGGATAGCCATAGCCAGAGCATTAGTTACCGACCCGCTCATAATTGTGGCGGATGAACCTACTGGTGACCTGGATAAAGGATCCGCCGAGGAAGTGCTCAATCTAATGGAAGAGTTCAATCAAGCCTTTGGGAAAACCATAATAATGGTAACACACGATCCGCGGGCCGCGCAAAAGGCCGGGAAGATTCTCATCTTGGATAAGGGCGTCCTGGCATGCGAGTCATGATCACGCCATAATAATGGCGATTGTGATTATCGCTCGTCCTGGCGTGCTATATTTTTGAAGTACTCTTCTTCACTTAATGTGAGTAAATCTTCGAGCAAGGCTGTTTCAGCGACAATTTTTTCGACCTGATCTGCGAAAAACTGCCTCAAAATTCGGTTTTGGGCTCCAATTCTGCGTTCTTTATTTTTATAAAAAGCTTTTAAGTAAATATGCACCCGAGCATAGCAATTCTCGAGTTGCTCCAGGTCATCGCGCACCATCTGCTCGTATAATTCGGGTAGAGGCATCTCCGGGTTCTCACGTAATGTCACAAATTTTTGCTGAATACGCTCACTGTTGGAAATAAGACTTTCAACATAATCATTTATCTCGGCAGACGTTGCATCATCTACCAGAACGCGCAGTATGTTGTCTTGCGAGCCCGATCTTCTTGAATCGGGTGAGGGTGGAATTCCGACTTCCGATACTGCGGAGTTTTTCCACAATTCCTCTTCTCCGACTGTTCTGGATATGGCCAGTCTGTCCAATCTTCTGGAGATACCATCCTGGAGGAAAGTGGGTGCTTTGTCTACAAGCCTTTGAAGCTGGTTGCCATACATGGCGGTCAGTACGCGATAACCTATGTCCATCGAGCTATTTAACATTGAAAATATAGCCACCGTTCGATGATCTTCTAAAGATATCAATTGTAGCAGGATATCCTGAACAGTTGAGGTCAACGTAAATTTGACAGCCGCACGAGTATCGATGAATTTTCGAACATATATGGAAAAATTTTGAGTGGAGCTCCCCGGATGAACCTCGAATTGAAAACCGACCACGAAACGCCCGCTGCCACTAAGTATTTTGGCCGCGGCATCCGAATCGATTCCGCTCTTGTCCAGCACGAACAGCTCATCGAGGCGGCGGTTCTTGATTGCTTTCGTCGTAAAAGAATCAATCCGCGCCTGAGTTTCCCCCACAATCGTCCCGTATCTATCATCGATTGTTAGATCGGGAATGATCCGGATGGGGAGGTCTTTAAAGTTCATGCTCCATACACCGGTCCAGAGATAACTAAATTAGCCGTTACTGTCACGGTCCTTGTTCGGATCACGATGCAAAAAATCGTTCAGACGGATAACTTTGTTACCATTAGAGGATGGTTCATCAACAGACTTCTTATCCTCTACGCTATCTATCATTTCCCTCAGACTGGGATCTTTTGCGATCGCTTCATTGATTTTGCGGTCCAAGTCCATAGATTGTTGTTGCAAGAGTTGTGTTGGACAGCTCATGCCCACGGCTTTATTTAAGACGGTTACCAGTTTCTTAACCACTCTGGGACTTCTCTGGAGATACGCCGGGACATGGCCCCAAAGGCTCATGGCTTCAATTCCTGCTTCTATGGACATTTTTATTAAATAAGAATGTATACTCAGAGGCCCATAATAATTTGCGGCTTCTATTCCATCATCCGACTGGACAATTGCATTAACCAGAGAAGATGAAGATCCTACCACACTGATCAGCGCTGGAGCAGAATGCGAGATTGTGTCCTGAACTCCGCCTACGGTGTAGAGTCTTTTTACACCCAGCTTCCGTATTACTTCCAAGATAATTTCGGCGTAGCTCCGCCAATTGGCATGAGGTTCTTTACCCAGGAATAGAATAAGGTCTCGATCACCCCCTGAATTGTTCCAATAGCTTAACTCAGTAGTAAGGGATTCAAGATGCAGAACAATGCCGTTTTCAATGTGACCGATTGGTCGATTCAATGCATAATTTATGAATTCTTCGTCACTTAATGTGGCAAATACGCGTGGTTTAAGAAATTCTTGTAGGTACGCTACTGTGTCGCTGGATACATTTCCTGCATTGGACCATCCATAAAAGCCCGCAATAAAATAAGGTTCCCTTAGATCGGGGATTTCCAACCAATTTAGCTTGGAGGCCATTGACGCTTTATCCATTTGAGTTATCCCTCGGGGTTTAATCATATTGTAATGCGATAATACGTGTCAAATTAAACAACCAAGCTGCTCTTTAACCAATTTAAGATTGCGTGAGTCTCGTATGTACACCTATACGGCTCCTGCTAGCATTTAGCAATCTATTGCGGGTCGTTGGTTGTACTCGTATCCGAACAAGCGCCGTATTCCTCGAGATCCAATGTCACCCACTTGTACCCTATTTTTTGTAATCCGGATACCAGCTTTTCCCGAATCTTCTTCTCTTTGAGTGCGTAGGAAATACCATTTTGGTCAGTCACGATTCGGGCCAAAGGATAATGGTGCCGAAGCCGGAAAAGTTTGAAACCGCACTCGTTGAGCATGCGCTCTCCCAGACGGATCATTTCCAGAGCCTCCAATGTGATGAGCTGGCCGGCGGGGATTCTGGTAGCAAGACAAGGCTGGGCGTTCTTGCCGGCTAATTGCGAGAATCCTGCTTTTCTTAATAGGGTTCTCACCTCCATTTTTGTGATTCCTGTTTGAGCGAGCGGCGATGTAATACCTAATTCCTCAAGAGCTTGCATGCCCGGACGATCAGACGGATCATCATCCGCTTGACTTCCATCGAGCACAGCCGAAATTCGAAGATCCCGGGCCAGTTTTTTAAGTAAACGGTATCGTATCTGTTTGCATAAATAGCAACGATTTTCAGGATTTGCTACAAAAGCTTCATCGGCGCACTCGCCTGTTGGGACTACGAGATGCTGAACCTCTAATTTTGCGGCAAATCGTCTGGCCAGTTCTTCTTCCTCGGGAATAGAAGTTGGTGAAGTGGCCGTCACAGCAGTGACTCGGTCTGCTCCCAACGCTCGGACGCTTTCCCACAGCAGCAGGCTAGAATCCACACCTCCGGAAAAAGCTACCATAACTCGACCGTTCTTCCGACCGGAGGCTTGAGTAAGTGTATCCACCAATTGCTTTTCTTTGCGGAGTAGATCAGCCGCTTTATTTTCTTGATCAGACATAAAGATCTCCCAAAGAATGCCGATTCAATTCAAGTAGTTGTAAGCACATCACAAAAGTGTAAAAAAATAGATAAATCTATTCGCCGGATTCGATCCAGCCGCCGCCTATCACTCGATCTCCTAAGTAGAGGCACGTCGCCTGTCCAGGAGAAACACCTGATTGCGGTCGATCGAACTCCACATCAAGAGCTTCCCCGTGCCGAGCTATCACAGTGCAGCGCACGGGTTTGGCAGTAGATCTTATTTTAATATCAAATTTGTTACCTATAGCCGGTATCGCAGATGTTAACAGCGAAAGGCGGGAAATTCTTAAGGTCCAGCATAGCGTTTCCTTTCTCGTACCTACGACAATCGTATTACTTGACGCATCTATCCTTGTGACATAAAGTGGCTCAGGTCCGCAGATTCCAAGCCCCCTTCTCTGGCCTATCGTATAGCCTATTATGCCTTCATGTTTTCCCAGTAACTTTCCTTGCAAATTGATTATTTGACCCGGTTTGGCATCTACCCCTTGTTTCAACAGGAACCCTCGATAATCTCTATCAGGAATAAAGCAGATTTCCTGAGATTCCGGCGAATCGCCAACTGAAATCCTTTCATTTTTCAGGAAAGCCTTGACGTGGGCTTTGGTCATTTCTCCAAGTGGAAAAAGAGTTTTACCCAGCGATTCTCGTTTCAGCATAGAAAGGAAATAGGATTGATCTTTTTCTGTGTCGGTACCTCTGAAAATGCCCCAACCGTCTTCTGTCTTTAAAATCCGTGCATAATGCCCTGTCGCGAATTTAGAGCAACCCAGCTCGAGTGCACGCTCGAACAGCAGATCAGCTTTAATAAAACGATTGCATCTGAGGCATGGAGATGGAGTCCGGCCCCTCGCGTACTCGAGCACAAAGTGATTTATAACTAAATCAGAAAATTCCGTCGAAAGATCGACTAATTGAATCGGAACCGAAATCTCGTGGGCCGCTATCCGTGCAAGTGACCATGTGCGATCTGAGTCGGAATGCAGCCGTGCGTGTAACCCTAGAACATCATATCCTTTTCTCTTTAGAATTAGTGCGGCGGCTGTGCTGTCCATTCCGCCGCTCATGGCTATTGCGATTTTCATAAATCAATTACATCAACAGCAACGGTGATCTATTCACATAACCATTCCGCCCATATTGTCCTTCATAAATTTGCGGGCACCAGGCTGGCGGATTATCAAAAAACGTTTCCTGTCGGAAAATCCTTGGGCAAACAGTTAAGGTCGCACCTCAGGAGGAACTCGCATTGTTCCAGGTGGCCGAATTCCCGTTGCAGGCACCTGAGGAGGCCGTTGAGCTCCTTGTTGAGCCCGCATTTCCATGGGCGGCTGCTGCGGATTCCATGAAGGATTTAACCCTGGAGGAATTGGAGCAATAGGTTGTTGCGCCTGGTAGGGTGGAACGGTTCTTGGATCGGCCGACTCCTCCGGATGCACTATCCCGGGCTGAATTGGCATTACGTTAGGTGGAGGCGAGTCGTAGAATTGCCAACCCGGGACCGAAGTCTGCCCTGGCGCCGGACCAGGGCCGGCTGGAGCGTAAGTAGATAGGGCTTGCGGCGAATCAAGAGGAGACAGCACAAGAGTTTTTCCGGAAAAAGGCTTGTAAACCGGTTCCCTTACCATTCTTGGCCCGAATCCTGATTTGGAGTCCCCGGAAAAAGTAATTAGATCCTGGAAAATTATATCCGGAGGAACGATGAACTCTTTCTCAGGTCGATTTCCAAGAATATCTTTCATAAAATATCCCCAAATTGGGAGCGCTGCACTTCCCCCTTGTTCTCGATGCCCCAGAGGTCTCTTTTCGTCGAAACCGACCCAAACACCGGCCGTGTAATCAGGGCTGAATCCGATAAACCAAGTATCTTCCGAATTATTGGTCGTTCCGGTTTTGCCGGCCAAGTCTTTTCGATTTAAATAATTCTTCAATCGCGCCCCGGTTCCTTGTGTGACCCCCCCCTGGAGTAGGGCAGTCATAATGTAAGCTGTTTGCGGGGAAATGGCCGCCTGCACCCGCGTGGAGTCCTCTTTAGCGCGGGAATTTGTACCCTTCCGCGCAGTTTGAGTCCATAATTCGCTGAATTCTTTACGAGGTATCGGAAGCGGTATTTCCGACTCGTCCAGAAGCGGCAGTTCGGTATTATCTTCAAGAACATTCCCGAACCGGTCTTCAATCCTTTTCACAAGGATCGGAGTGACGTGCACTCCGCTATTGGGAAATACGGTGTAAGCTGATGTTAATTCCAGCGGGCTTACTTCAGACGTACCGAGGCTCAAAGAAAGATTTCGACCGAGAGAGGAGGTAATCCCCATTTTCTTTGCTGTCTCCAGGACAGAATCAAAGCCCACGTCCATGAGGATCTTGATAGTGCAAATATTGCGCGACAGCTCAAGTGCCCGACGCAAACTCAATGGCCCAAGAAAATCTCCTCCGGCATTTCTCGGTTCCCATAGTATGTCTTCTTGCTTGGCGTCGTCCTCCTTTTTCCCTTCTCTCATATCGACTTCTATCGGTTCATCTATGATGATTGTTGCAGGGCTATAGCTCTTTTCCTCGAGCGCAACGGAGTAGATAATCGGCTTGAATGCGCTTCCAGGCTGCCGTTTAGCCTGGGTCGCCCTATTAAATTGAAAATGCTCACCGGAGACTCCACCGACCAGTGCTCGCACATACCCGGTCCTATTTTCGATGCAAACCAGGGCCCCCTGCAACTTCGGATTATCGTCCAAGGTGAAATGCGGCGCGTGATCCACAAATTTTTCGAAACGCAGCGCCAGCACTTGACCTATTTTGTATACACCGGCTTTATCCGTGAGCCGTACACGGCCGGTCAAGCGCTTGCTCAGGGCTACCTGAAGCTCCACTTCTTTATTGCTGCGAGGCGTGATCTTTACTATTATTCCCTGAAATATTTTCGCTTCCGTTAATTCCGGCGTTCGGCGGTTTTTCAGCAACTCGGGTATCTCTTCCTTAGGTACAGTTCGCAGGATCGCTAGATGCTTCTGTCTTGCCTTTATTTCTTCAATCCCTTTTTCCAAGTCCTCCAGTGCTTTTCGCTGAAAATCAACACGGCATGTCGTAAAAACCTTCAATCCTTCATTGTACAGCTTTTCTTCCCCATATTTGCTGACAATGTAGCGCCTCACCGCTTCTGTAAAATCAGGCACAAGATCGAAGGGTTTCACTGGCTCTTTTTTGAAATTAAGCGGTTCGGCGGAGGCCTTTCGATATTGCTCTTCCGTGATGAATCCGTTCTTTAGCATTCGAGACAAGACGGTCAATTGTCTTTGACGAGCAAGCTCCTCATTCTTGAAAGGATTGAAACGGGTGGGGCTCGCTACGAGTCCCGCTATTAAAGCGGCTTGCCCAATTGTCAGGTGCTCGACGGGCTGGTCAAAATACCCGCGGGCAGCGGCTTCAACTCCGTAAGTGCCCTCCCCAAGATATATCTCATTGAGATAAACATAGAGAATCTTTTGTTTTCCCCAAACTTTCTCAAGTCTTAAAGCGAGTATGATTTCTCTGATTTTTCTGGAGATTCTCCTCTCCTGAGTCAGAAGAAAATTCCGCGTGACCTGCATGGTAATTGTGCTGCCACCCTGTACAATTCTTCCGGCCTTTAAGTTACGGATAGTAGCACGTGCCAATCCAAGCCAATCCACTCCGGGATGTTCGAAAAATCTGGCATCTTCCGCGGCAAGGAATGCATTTACTACATGAGGAGGGATCTGGTCCAGATCCACGACAACCCTTTTTTCCTTATAAAAGACTCCGATAACTGTTCCATCATCAGCATAAAAAGTAGAAACTGTTTTCGGTTCATATGAAACGAGGGATGGTATTTCACCGAGATTTTGTGAATACACCAAATAAGTTGCAAGCGATACTCCGGCTAAAAATACCGGAATTTGCACGAGCAGCATCAGAGGGACCAAAAAAAATATATTGAAAAGACTCTTGCCTATAATTTTTTTCCACAAAATTTTCATCTGCCGATTCGTCTTTGCTCGGGAGCAGCATTTCCTACGATTTCTTACTGCATTTTACACGTTTCATGCTTCAATACCAAGGGATGCCTCAGCCAATGACGTAACTCCTCAATTAGAAACGGCCAAAGACTGTCATTGCGAGCGGAGCGAAGCAATCTCCCAAAGCTTCTGGGATTGCCACGGCCTGACGGCCTCGCAATGACAAATCTACGCCCCTCTGTAGCTGATGGGTTTTCGCGAATATCTTTAGGTGCTTATTATCATGAGGTCCTCGCCTTTGATGATCTGTCCGGAAAATTTTTTCGAAGCCTGTTTAGCCACATCCACCTCGTCGCATGGCGGATAAAAGTGTGTCAATATCAGCTTCTTAGCGCGAGCCCGTTCGGCCACAATTCCGGCCTCCGCGGGAACCAGATGTCCGGGTATTTTGGATCCTTCAGGCATGGAACATTCACATATAAGAATATCGGTGTTGCGAGCGAGTTCCACGAGGTTTTCCGAAATGTCGGTATCTCCCGAAATGGTAACCGATGAACCTTCTGCTTCCAATCTGTAGGAAACAGCAGGATTGGAGTGAGCAGCCGGTGCTGAGTGTATGACCAAACCTTCTAAGACGAAAACGTCGGGAGCATGCGAATTCATTTCTTTTTTTATCAGCCGATTACCGGTTGGCACTATCCAATTTCCGTGTACGCTGACCAGAGCTTGATAGAATTGCTCCAGACCGGTCGGACCTATCAACAAAAAAGGCTCCTGCCTAAAAGGTCCGTACGCATAATTGGAGGCAAATAGGAATGCGGTGAGATCTGAGACGTGGTCCGGATGAAAATGAGTAATCAGAATAATGTCAATTGATTTGTAATCAATGCCGGCCTCGCACATTCGCCGCAATATGCCCGGCCCGAGATCTACGAGTACCCGTAACCCGGCGGCGGTCACCATCAAACCTGATGCATTCCGTTCAAGACTGGGGGTTGCGGTGCCTGTGCCTAGAATCGTGATCTTCATGTAAGACCTTTCATTTTGGACCCCGGGCGCGTTGAAGAGATGTATCCCAAATCGCTCGAATTGACCGAAATAGCTTATCACCTCAAAGTGTTGGCTTCAATGATTATAAAACAACATTATAATAATTTGTTAATTGTTTTTGGAAATGCCGGTTACTCTGGTGTAGAATTCAAGAATACATTTCCTTCTATCGGCAAACATCTAACTGCAAGCACATTTATTTAGCGATCCAAACATATTTTTAACTTGACCTTGACAAACATCACAGGTAGACTTTGCGTTCAAAGTATCTACATTATTAGAAGTCTATTCAAGTGGCGATAAGGTCCCCGAAAATGGGAACTTGGATCTCTATTTATTCATTGATTTTTTGTGGGGCGCGTACTGTGCCCTTTTATTGAGGAGGAATGGAAATGTCAAGGAATAGGGTTTGGTTGTTTGGAGTTGTTCTTAGCTTGGGTGTCCTACTACTGGCCATGCCCGCGACGGCATGGGAATTTAACATGACTGGGTCTTACACCTGGGATTACCAATACATAACGCAATTGGGCACAGGTGGGTTTTTCGGTGAATATAACGTTGATAACAGAGCCGGCGCAAACTTGAACACGGCTAATGCCTGGCTTGGGTATCAACCCAACAACCTTGTGCAAATAGGGAACCTTACTGCTATCACCCCAGGGCCCCCAGCCTCTGCAAATCAAAATGTTCAGCAGCAAGGCTCCGTGATCGTGTCCGGCGCGGACGCGTCATGGAACAAAATGTGGATGGACGTCAATATGGAGGTCAGGATAAACCCGGCCTTGAGGGTCCGCGGGCTGTATCACATCGGCGAGTGGGCCACTGGAACGACCGTAGCCTCTTTAGGCACCCAGACCACCGACGGTTTTCAGACCGCTTCGGGCGAGCAGGTCCAGTCTGAGTATCAAAACTTCAGGTTTCCGGGCGTAAAAAGATCGTTCTCTCCGGGGTACTGGAACACGCTATGGTTGACCGCTCAGCTTCCCTGGGGCGAGTTGGCCATCGGTAAGAGGCCCAGTACATGGGGGACCGGTCTTATTTGGAATGGCGAAGACAGCCGTTCGTCAGAGCAATTGACCCTCTTTGCGGTGTACGGGCCTCTTCGTATCGGCGCAGGCTTTTACCCGTCCAGGACAGGAAGTGAAGGCTTTGCAAACGACGTATTTGACAAGAGCGGAATTCGCCAATATGATTTCACGTTTCCAAACATCATCTACCGCAATGGCCCTCTTGACGCAGGCGTACAGTTTAATTGGATCAGACGTCACCGAGGTGGTGACAGAAGGAACGACGTTGCGGCTAATCTCAGCAAACTTATAGGCTACCGGGACCGAGACGATTTTTATGGCGGAATCTATGCGAAATATAACAACGGACGCTTCTTCTGGAACGCTGAGCTGGACTGGTATGACCGGATCGATAGGCTAGGCAGACAAGCAGCATTTGTTCCGGCTGGTTCCGTTTTTCCAAACGGAATCGGCATTGCGTCAGATGCCTACATGCAACATTATCGAGTCATGACTGAGCTGGGATGGATCTGCGGTCCAGCCAAGTTGTCTTTGCTTTATTCATGGAGTTCAGGTAATGACCGAAGAGGCATAATTCCCAACCAGATATCGGGTTCGATTGCCAACATTAATCAAGGCACTCTTGTAGAGCCGACTAACTTTATCAGCGGCGGAGTTGTCCAGTCTAACAACTATTCCAATACCGGACTTTACCGGCCGTACAGTTTTCTGATGGTTTACAGCTACGGTCTGGGCACGCACATCCAAGGCGATACGGGTAACGGTTATGTTGAGGACGCATCCTGCTTTGCAGGCCGGCTTGACTATGCGGTCGCGGCAAACCTGAACCTGTATGGGAGCTTCTTCTGGGCGGATAGGGTCGGTAACGCGTACGGTTGGGGCTTCTTGAAACCCTTAAATACGGCCGCCACTACTCCCGCTGTCATAAACAGTGGCTACGCGATGGTGGCGGGTACGTTGACCGGGGCGCCTACAATCCCGGACAACAACCTGGGATATGAATTTGACGCCGGCTTTGATTGGAAGCTTCTGGAAGGTTTAACCCTTAATGCGACATTTGCCTATTGGCAGCCCGGAAAGTGGTTTAACTTTGCTTGCATCGATAAGAGTATGGCCGCGTGGGACACCCCGACTGCTGCGGGCAATAGTTTCGGCATTAATCCTAACCGTAGTATTAATGGAATCTGGGCGGCGGATATAAAGATAGTCGGCGATTTTTAAGAACAACTTGACTACTCCGGTACTGATAGCGGAGGGCTTCGGCCCTCCGTTTTGATTTTAGCGGCATCGGATATTTTCTGGTAAGACCAGTTTGCGATCGAACGTGGAACATAGGAACGAAGAGTCACGGAACGGACATGCGTGGGCAGGTACCGTGTCACCCCAAAACGGCAATTCCTCATTTACAAGCGGCCAAAGAGTGTCATTG
>JBKQRG010000455.1:0-4528 GCA_052144015.1 Desulfomonilaceae bacterium | reverse complement strand
CGGCTGTGAAAAACGTGCCCCGTCCGGGTTTCAGCGACCGCCTGCGTCAGTTTCCGTAGCAACGGCGATCCAGCAGGATGTGCCTGTTTACATAGATAATGTTGGGAAAACAGTAGCCCGAGAGGTCGTATCGATTCAACCTCAGGTCTCGGGTCGCATAACTGAGGTTCATTTCGTTGATGGAGCGGAGCTGAAAAAGGGCGACATGCTGTTCACTATCGATCCTGACCCATATAAGGCCCAGCTTGATTCGGCTAAAGCTACGCTCGCTGAGAAAAAGGCCGCCTTGGAATTGGCAAAACTTCAGCTCGATCGCTACGAAGAGCTTTTGCGTACACAATCCGTTTCACAGTACGATTATGACCAGAGGAAAAATGCATACGACATTGCCGAAGCCCAAGTGCAACAGGCCGCGGCGGCTGTCGATACCGCTAAGATTAATCTGGACTATTGTTTCATTCGGTTACCGATTGATGGACGAGCAGGCCAACGGCTTGTCGATATCGGAAACGTTGTGGCAGCCAACACTGGATCCCTTTTGGTCATCCAGCGCCTTGACCCCATTTACGCGGACTTTACCATTACGGAAAACGAGCTTACGTCCGTGCAGCAGAAAATGAAAAATGGTGCATTAAAAGCCGAGGTGCGCCTGCCCGATGACTCGGAAAAACCACGTGAAGGAGAAGTATCCTTCCTGGACAACGCCGTCCAGGAGACAACCGGAACTGTCAAGTTGCGTGCCACGATTCCGAATAGCGACCATCGATTCTGGCCTGGCCGATTTGTTCGGGTGCGTTTGATACTGGAAACAATTCACGGGGCGGTTCTCATCCCTACTGCAGCCCCACAAAGGTCAGCTAAAGGCATGTTTGTTTACGTGGTGAATAATGACTCTGTCGCTCAATTAAGACCTGTGAAGCTTGGGCAACGCCAAGAAGATTTGGTCGTAGTCGATGAGGGTCTAAAGCCGGGTGAGCGTGTGGTTGTCAGCGGACAATTAGCTGTCACTCCGGATGCTAAGGTTCAAGTGCAAGAGTCCGCCGCTTTGGCAGCGAAAAATGGAGGCGGATCATGAACCCGTCAGAACCCTTCATTCGCCGCCCGGTGATGACTGCTGTATTGACTTTGTCCGTACTACTTTTTGGAGTGCTCAGCTATTTTAGACTCCCGGTAAACGATCTCCCGGCCGTGGATTATCCTGTCATCGAAGTAGAAGTAGACTATCCGGGCGCAAGCCCCGAGACAATGGCCAGCAACGTAGCGACACCTCTGGAACGTTTCTTTATGCAAATTCCCGGGTTGGACATTGTCACCTCGAAGAGCACTCAAGGGCATACAAGCCTCACATTGCAGTTTGCGCTGGAAAAGAATATCGATGCTGCGGCCACAGATGTGCAGAGCGCGATCAACCAGGCCACAGGTAATCTCCCTGTCGATCTTCCGTCTCCGCCCACTTTTTCCAAGACTAATCCCAACGATCAGCCGATTCTTTATATAGCGCTGACCAGCGATTCAGTCACCCGCGGACAAATTTATGACTATGCAAATACTCAGGTCGCTCAGCGTATCAGCATACTTTCAGGTGTTAGCAGGGTTAATGTCTTCGGGACCAAAGCTGCCGTTCGCATCAACGTCGATCCATCGAAGATGTGGGCTCGAGGTCTATCCATCGATGACTTGGTTGCTGCCGTTAAGGGTGGTACCAGCTATGTTGGCGCAGGACAGTTCGACAGCCCGTCCGGTACGGAATTGCTCAATCCCAAGGGTCAACTGGCCCAGGCTGAGGATTATGCAAATTTGATTATTGGCCAAAGGAACGGAGCTGCAATATATCTCCGGGATGTAGCCGATGTTCAAGATTCAGTTCAGGACGAGAGGATAAACATGCGGTTCTGGTTGAGGGGGTATCCGGAACCATCAGCAACGGTAGTCGTAGCGGTATATCGCCAGGCCGGCAGCAATGCCGTGGAAGTGGCTAAAAATGTCCGAGATTTGCTCCCGTTGATAGCACCGGAGCTACCAGCGTCGGTGCGAATCACACCTATTTATGACCGGTCCCAAACAATCGTCAATTCCGTTCGAGACGTCCAGGAAACACTTCTTTTAGCATTCATTTTGGTGGTCATGGTGATATTCATGTTCTTGGGAAGAGCCACGGACACATTGATCCCGGCTGTGGCGCTCCCTGTGTCGCTCCTGATAACCTTTGTCGTAATGCGAGTGCTCGGGTACAGCTTAGACAACCTGTCGCTGATGGCACTCACTCTGGCCATCGGGTTTCTGGTCGACGATGCAATCGTCTTCCAGGAAAATACGGTGCGCAGAATGGAACATGGAGAGCGGACCTTCGAGGCTGCAATCAACAGTGCCAAAGAGATCAGTTTCACAATTCTTGCCATGACCATTTCCCTGGCAGCGGTATTCATCCCGTTAGTTTTCATGACCGGCCTGGTTGGGCGCATTTTCAGGGAATTTGCAATCACAATCATAGTGGCTATCTTTGCTTCCGGTCTTGTATCATTGACACTCACGCCTCTGATGTGCGCCAGAATGCTCAAAGATCGAGGACCGGGTTCCAAACAAACGTGGGCAGAAAGAGTGATTGGAAGGACGGAAAAGCGAGTCCTCGACTTTTACGGGAAATCACTCTGGTGGTTTCTCAGACGTCGATGGGTGTCGCCGCTGATCTGGGTTGTCTGTCTTGCAGGCACAATCGCCTTATTTGTTCTTATTCCGAAGACATTCCTCCCAGTCGGGGACAGCAGTTTTGTTTGGGGCGTTCTGATAGCTCGCGAAGGTTCGTCACCCGAGCAGATGCGTCAATTGCAGGACGCAGCGGATAATATCACTCGCCAGGAACCCAGCGTTGATGCAACCTTCACAATGACGGGCAACAATCGATTTTTCTTGTCGAATCAAGGGCTGCTACTCGCTTTCCTTAAACCGCCGAACGAGCGTGCGCCTATTCAAGCCGTGTCAGGCGGTTTAATGGCAAAATTGGCAAGCATTCCAGGTGTATTTCCTTTTTTGAGGCCTTTCCCGGTATTGGAAATCAGTACCGGCGCCACTGCCCGGAACCAAGGCCAATACGCATTTGCCATATCGGGAGTAAATCAGGATCAGGTTTATGACACGGCTACGAAGCTCATGGGCAAGCTTAAGGAATATCAGGGCTTTCAGACAATTTCATGGGATTACTTCTATAACACACCCAATTTGGATATCGATATCCGCCGGGATCAGGCAAAAGCATATGGGGTTTCAGAGGCTCGGATTCTGAATTTGCTGAGGAACGCATATTCGGAGAACTATCTCTATTTGATCAAAAAACCTGAAGATCAATACCAGGTCATTTTGGAAGTGAAAAGCAGCGAGCGTTCAAGACCGAACGATCTATCTCTTCTGTACATCAAGTCCGATGACGGGAGAAATCTCGTCCCGCTGAATGCTCTTGTAACATGGAAGTCTTCACTTGGCCCCCAAAGTGTGAATCATCTGAATCAATTCCCGAGTGTCACGTTCTTTTTCAATCTTAAACCTGGCATGGCTATGGGGGATGCAACGGACTTTATTAATAAAGCAGCGAAAGAGGTGGTACCGCCTACCATACGAGCGGGTCTGCAAGGTGAGGCTTTGACTTTCAGCACTACCGTCAGAGATCTGACAATCTTGATGGCCCTAGCGGTCTTCGTGATGTACGTCATTCTGGCGATCCTTTACGAGAGCTACGTTCATCCCATAACCGTCCTTTCGACGCTTCCCACCGCATTAGTGGGAGGTCTGCTCACATTGTTTTTGTTTGGTGAACTGGCTTCCCTCTATGCATTTATCGGGATGTTCATGTTGATGGGCATAGTCAAGAAGAACGGGATTCTTATAGTCGATTTTGCTCGGCAGCGAGTAGAGGCGGGCGAACCGGCTGAAAAAGCCATACACGACGCGAGCATGGACCGATTCCGGCCTATTCTCATGACTACTATGGCAGCATTGCTGGGTGCTTTGCCTATAGCAATAGGCTTTGGAGCTGATGCGGCTTCGCGTCGGCCACTTGGACTGGTGGTCGTTGGTGGTTTAATCGTCTCTCAATTTATTACCCTGTATATTACTCCGGTCATCTACCTCTATTTGGAGGAATTTCAGGAGAAGGTCCTCGATCGCACATCCTTCTTCCGGTCAGGGCGCACACGTCCGGTCCCAGAACAAACTCCGGTCACCCCTTCTATGGCAGCATGATCAAGCCTCATAGTATGTAGCTGCTTGCGCACATTCATAGTGGGACCGGCATCTTGCCGGTCCGTAATCCCACTATCTATAGCAAGATGCATTGAATTCCGGTCCAAATCCACCCTCCCCCTTCCCCCTCCCGTCGAGGGAGGGGGATCTGAAACCCTCTCCCCTGGCGGGAGCTGAACATGTCCCACAATTTTGCTGGACACTGTTTGTCGACGGTGCTAAAAAGGGGGCATGCAGGTAATTGGACAGGAATTCAGCGACGAACTCATCACACGGATTGCGACGGCTGTGGAGA
>JBKQRG010000454.1:0-5495 GCA_052144015.1 Desulfomonilaceae bacterium | reverse complement strand
TCGTCATCCATGAGGTCTTTCCTTCCCGCGGCATTCTTCCATCCACGATGCAACATTCTCTTCAAATTCCCTTAAAGACGCCCATTGCTTTGACTTGTTGCGATATTCTGTTTGAATGATGATCTCAGCGCCTTGCTCGATTTCATCTTGACTTGGAAATGATATGAACACCGACTCCTGTGTATCACCATGAACGTACATGGTCATGTCAGTAAACTGACCCGGACCAATCGAAGAATCGTGAGATTTATACAGATGAAAGCCCAGGGAAGCCATTATTCGATTAACCTTCCCAATCTTTTCGTCATCGATTCGGATACTCTCCTCGTCTGTCATCTGGAACCTCCTGTTCCCGGCAATCATGAAGGATTTCCGGTGAGGGCCACAACCTCAGACGCTGCCATATTTTGAAGGTAGATTTCCTGCTGCTTGGGTGTATGATGTTCAAAACTTGCCTGAGTTCAGGCAGTATGTCCTCGACCGGAATTGACCTTTCTGTCAGTTCCCGCCGTGAATACCTCAACCGTAGCAGATCCCACAGCTTCAATCTGGATTCCCTACTTTCCAACATCATTGTTTCCCTGTCTTTTTTCTGGGTGCTGGTTCCCATCACTTATCCCTCGTCCCGGTCGCTCTGCCACGCATGGAAGACAGTAATTTCAGTAGTCCTCATCCTTGTGCCGGTCATTACCTTGGAAGATAAGGCATTGAAAATGAATTACAGGACAATAGAGTCTGATGATGTTTCCTTTTTCACACGCTCCACCTCCTTTTGCACCTCTCGGTAGAAATCAGGATAGTACTCTTCTCCAAAGTGTTCGTGGCAGTCCACAAATTCTCTCACGCCAACTAAATCCTTTATCCATTGTGTGATCCAGCGCATTCCCAAAAGGTCGGGTTCTTGTGCTTTCAAGGACCAAGCAAATGCCAAGTACTCGTACATCTGCGTCATGCCAACGCATCTCTTGATACGTTGTATATTTTTTCTGTAGTAGAGGTCCTTCGATTCGTCCCTATAAAGGTCCGGGTATAAGTTAAATTCCTCAACATCCTCATCAGTTACGGGTTCCCAGGTGGTCATATACATGTCGAATCGATCCCGCAATAGTTGGGAACGGAAAAGTTTATTTTGCGTCTCCATGGAGCGCCAAATTGCTATTAGAGTCACGATTAGAATGATCGGCGTTAAAATCTGAGCAACCGGGACTGCAAACTGTAAAATTTGTCCGACACACATAGCCTATAACCTCCTAATCAAGCCTCTTGTGCCTCCGATTCGTTCGGCTCCAAACCCTTGGTGAGCCGACTGGGTGCGGTGACCGCCGCATAATTCCGGTTTAGAAGTCCACTACTTTTCCGTCCTCTGCCATCTCATAAATAATTGAGTTGCTTCTGTCGAGCATATCATCGCTCATATGCGTGAGAATCAGCCGTTTGGGACGGATCTCTGGAAGGTGCTTTTCCAAAGTTTTAAGGTTTATATGATACTTGATTTCTTTCTCATAGAAGTAGGCCTCACAGACAAAGAGGTCCGCTTCATGGGCGGCGGCTGCCAATTCAGCGCACCAGTCCGCATCGCCGGAATATGTAAAGATACGTCCATCTACCTCCACACGTAGAGCAAAAGAAGGCCCATCTGCAACGTGTTTAGAACTAACAACGTACGGAGTGACGAAAAGGTCGTTGACGAGAGTCTGCGCCCCAGGTTTCAATTCTAGAATTCGCACATCAAATTTTTGCGTGATTTTGGATGATTCAGGAAAGAAGACGTCCATGGCTTCCGGCAGTCTCCGGCTCAAACCCGGCGGACCGGCAATCGTCAGCGGAGACCGACGTTTTGAGAACTGTTCGTTGAGAATAAAAAACGGGAGCCCACCGAAATGGTCCGCGTGAAGATGTGTTATGAGGATTGTATCAATCGAATTAGGTGACACACCGAGGCGTTTCATGGCGATTAGAGATGACGCTCCGCAGTCCACGAGAAAACGCGTCGCTTCGCTTTCCACCAGAATGCACATATTGAAACGCCCACCGCTGCCAAATGCATCGCCGCTTCCCAAAAATTGCAACCGCATATGTCACTCTCCTCATTATTTCATTTCCTGCATCATTCTGGATTTGAGCGCTTCATCTCTTCCGGGTAACAGGTCTAATTCAATCAATGCGTAGTTTTTTGATTTCCCAGGAGGAAGCAGCATGTTTGAATCATCAAATTCGAAAATACGATGAACAAAGTTATCGTGGGTTATTGATAATGCTTTTCGGAAAGTTATATTTGGCTCACCCACAGTCTAATTTGTCGGAAGTTATGCTTGATAAACACAAGGGCAAGATTGCCCCGTGATGGGTTCCATCCGGGTGTATTCTTTATTTTCCCGTGTCCCAGAAGTAACGTATCGGGAGAGATCGACCGCCAACCAGTTCATCAGATTACTCTTCGAGACGGGGTTGGTTCCCGAATATTTAAGGTCCTCGGTTGTAATCCAAGGGGCAGGGCGGCTTCGGGTAATCTCATGTTATGTCGGTTATTTCCAGATGTTATGCCAATTATCTTTGACAACAATGAATTGACTTATTGGTTTTTCTTTTAAGTATCTCAAATTGAAAAGTACTTTTTTCTTGACTTATTTTTAGACATGAGCAATTCAGTGAAATCAGCTAGTTTGGCGCTGAGGAAGGTCGTGTTAAGAAGTTATCCATTTATCAATCCGTTTTATCTCAAGTTTCCAATACCGTCACTTCCACGGTCATTCGCGCATGGGGATCTCCCCAGTGCAGATCTTCTGATTCCTTTGCAACCCCGTTGAATGGCGCCGGCACTGAATGTCCTAAACATCCGGGGCTTTAGAGACCCTTACCTTGATTGAATGTCCACTCTCAGGGAATGACGGGTCAAAAAAGCATCCCTCCGCCGGCGCCATTCCTTCTTTACATCATCTCCAGAAAAACGAAAAGCCCGGAAACGGCTGAAATCAGCCGCCCCTTTCAGGGCTTTTCACTGAAGACGAAAGGGTATGTTGAGAAGTGCCGGTGCTCAATTGGGGGCCATGAATCACGCTAAATTTTGATGTCCATTTGGTGTCGATCAGAAGCGAAAGTTGAGGTGGCCATGAACGAGCGCCTTCAAAGAAGCTGCTTTCTTCTTGGCCCTCCGTGCTGCCTCAGTGTAAGGACTTTCCATAGACGATTATAATAGCCGCCTGAATGACCCTCAGAGCATCTTGCAGACTTGCACTAGGCATCAATAACTGGTGCTGGGGCTTGCCTGCCAACTGGGTATTAACGGTAACTCCGCTATCATATTTCTTTAGAGTGATGGTGTATGGCGCTTCCTTTTCAGGGATCGTGATGGTGCATTCACCGGGGGAAGGGGTGATTTCTGGCCTTATTTCTTTCTCCTTTGCACGCTCCATCCTGTTTAGAATTTGGTCAAACAAGTTTCTTAAGTCCATCCTGATTTACTCCTTTGCCGAGCTTGTGAGCCATTAGTGTTGAGGTGCTGTCAAGGTGTACAGGCGACTGGAAACCAAGTCAACGGAAAAGGATTTGGGGTGGTGACGTATAGAGCCACGAGTTCATTGTGGATCTGGGATTACAAATCGATGGACGTAGAAAGCAGCTTGCTTAAGAAGATCCAAGCTTGTTCTCTGCGAACCTGAGAATATTTTTGTGCCTGATTCGTCTTCCTTAGCTTCTTCTTCGATAGTGGCTAAAGATTTCAGAACGAAGTCTCGATAATCTTCCAGAGCCTTCAGCAGCGAATGTTCGTCAACGCTCTTGAATTTGTCCGATATGAGGCTCCCATCGAATAACGGACTTTCTGCCAAGAAGTCATAGATTACGGAACCCATTTGACCCTCCCCACGCTGCGCTGGGGCACGGAGCTGTAGAAATTCGGTTGTTCCGCCTAAAATTAGCGGAGCACCCACTTGACCGTATTTTCGCTAACACCCTGATGTCCTCCGCTGCGCTTTCCGAGTGCTTGATTCTCCTCACGCCGGTATCAAGAAACCGGTCAAACACAAAGGATTCTTCCTTCTTTGGCAAAACTAATCGGAAAGAAGCCGGGGGTTCGTGATAGTGAGAGAGGTCGTGACCTGAACTGACCAGTGGTGTACCTGCAGGCCCCGTGTCTACAAAGGCTCCCACATGATTTCTGACTTGAAATCTCTCTTGAAATCGGTCCAGCTTTGCCATTTCTTTGACACTAATATTTCGAGATTCAGCATTAGCTCAACGTCAATGGCCTCAATCGTCTTCGCCGGGTACCGGTCCACGAGGGGTTTCCCCTCGCCCTTATAAAACTCAAAACATGGTTCTTTGAAGTCAGGGATTAGCTCTGCCAGCAGGCAATCAATCAGAGACTGATATTGAATAACACAGCCATCTTCTTGAAGAATCTGGCTAACCTTTTGAAGGCGCGATTCTTTACTCAGAAAGGCGTTCACCAAACGGAGGACCGAAGGATTTTCAGTTAGTCCTCCAGCGAGGGGCAGCTCAGTCATTTCTATCGTGAACATCTGGTCCATGGCCATACCCTGACGCCTTGCAGGCCCACGAGCTTTATGAAAAAACTTCAATGATTTCCGATAATCGTCATTTATGCAAGATCATAACCGACTGACTGAGAAGGGGAAATTCTTTGGTAATCCTAGAAAATACGGGCGTTAGGATCTCCGAGTCTGGTTTCAGAATTCCCTCTTGGTTACGACTCGGCTATTATGGGGCATCCAGCCGGTTCGAGGATTGCCGTCTATGCTTGAGGATATCCAGGGACAGATCGAACGTGTGACGTTCCATAACGAGGAAAATGGGTTCACGATTGCTCGTTTGAAGGTCAAGGGTTTCCGTGAACTGGTCACAGCGGTGGGGAATCTTATGGCCCCCGTCCCCGGTCAGGTCATAGATGCAACCGGCGAGTGGACAACTCACCCACAGTTCGGAGAGCAGTTCAAAATAGTCCGCTATAACACCTTGGTTCCGGCTACAGTTGCAGGCATCGAGAAGTACCTAGGGTCTGGACTTGTTAAAGGTATCGGTCCCGTCATGGCGAAGAGAATAGTGAAAGCCTTTGGAAAAGAAACTCTTGATGTAATCGAAGAGTCCGTTGAACGTCTTCGTGAGGTTGATGGCATCGCAGAGAAACGCGTGGCTATGATTAGCAAAGCCTGGAATGACCAAAAGGAGATCCGTGAGGTAATGGTCTTCTTGCAGGGTCACGGCGTCAGTGCCGGGTACGCTACGAAGATATTCAAGCAGTACAGGAGCCAATCCATCGAGGTCGTGAAAGAAAACCCTTATCGTCTCGCGACGGACGTCTTCGGTAAAAGGTTATCGGATAGTCACGCGACGGCACGTGTCGCAGTGGTGGGAAGTGCCCCGACACAATCGAAGACACCTTCAAGCAAAGAAATATTTTTCGAAAAGTTCTGATTGATCGACAGTCCCCTTGGCCACCAACAAATTGAAAAGTCTCTCAATGCCTTTGCCAGAAA